>DATHZU010000045.1:0-13358 GCA_035458445.1 Thermohalobaculum sp.
CCAGTTCGACCGGCCAGAGGTCGTCGGCGAGCCGGGTGTCGATCTCGACCTGCGCCGGCATGCTGATCCGGATCAGACCCGCCATGGCGGTAAGTTGGTCGTTCAGATTCAGCGCCACCGGGCTTAGCCGCGCCCGCCGGCCGAAGGTCAGCAACTGGCTGGCCAGGGTGGCGCCCCGGGCAACCGCGCGCAGCGAGGCGCCGATCATGCTTTTCAGCTCCGGGTCGGCCAGGTCTTCCTCGATCAGCTCGAGATTTCCCTGGATCACCGAAAGCAGATTGTTGAAGTCGTGGGCGATACCGCCGGTCAGGTGGCCGACCGCCTCCATCTTCTGGGCCCGGAACAGGCGCGCCTCGCTCTCCCTCAGCCTTTCCTGGTCGAGCCGCTGTTTGGTCACGTCGGACCCCGACCCCCGGTACCCGGCGAAGTTGCCGTCCGCGTCGAACACCGGCACGCCGCTGACGCGAAGCCATTTCGGCTCGACTCCCTCGCCGACGCGCTTGTACTCGAAGTTCCGGAACGGCCTTCGCTCGCGCAACACTTGCTCGTGCCCGGCCCATTCCGCCGGGTCGTAGCTTTCGCCCATCAATTCCTTGCGTGTCTTGCCGTAATGCCATTCCGCCGGCACACCGACCAGGCGTTCCACATTGCCCGACAGGTAGGTGAAGCGCAGATCGGCATCCATTTCCCAGAACCAGTCGGCCGCGGAATAGGCGAAATCCCGGAACCTGCTTTCGCTGTGTTCCAGCGCCTGCTGAAGCGTCTTGAACTCCGTGATGTCGATCCGCAGCCCGACGGTCTCGCCCTCCGGCGTGCGTTTTTCCTCGGTCAGCAGCCAGCGCCCGTCGGCCAGGCGCTGCTCGAGCGGTTCCCCCGGATTCCGGTGCGCCCGCATTCTCTCGGCAATCCAGTCCTCTTCGCGGCCGATGGCATCCAGGAACTCGCCCCGCGCCACCCCGACCCGCAGCATGTCCTCGAAGCGCCCGCCGACCTCCAGCATGTCCGAATGCTTCGGATACAACTCGCGGTAGCGCTGGTTGAACAGCACCAGACGGTCGTCTGAGTCGTACAGGCAGAAGCCGTCCGGGATAGCCTCGACCGCCGCGCGCATTCTCGCCATCGACAGCCGGGCGTCTTCACGCGTTCGGGCCTCGGTCTCGGCGAAGCTGATCCGGGCCGCATCCTGGGCCTGCAGCCGTGCCGTGATGTCGTCCTCGGTGATCACCACCGTGAAATCGCCGGTCAGCGGATCGCGGCCCCTGGCGGCGTGCAGCCGGTGCCAGCGCCTGCCGAAGGTTGTCAGGACCTCGCTCTCGGTGTCGAGGTGGGGATCCTCCGCGACGATATCCAGCAGTCGCCGGGCCAGCCCGGACTCGGGATAGCGCCGGAAGATCGACCCGGGCGCGCTGCTGTCCCTCTCGCGCTCGATTCCGTAGGCTTCCGAAGCGGCGGGGTTCTGCGCCAGCAGCCGGCCGTCCCCGTGGAAACTGCTGATCATCAGGGGGCTGGCCCGCGCCGCCTCCAACAGCCTCAGCGCGCCTTCGTCACCGTTCATGTCGACCATCCGGGTGACCTCGACGAGGATCGCGTTGCGCCCGCCTTCGATCAGCACCGGCATCACCTTGGCGGTGAGCGAACGCGGCCTGCCGCGCGGATACAGCGTCCAGGTCTCCTCGATCAGGAAATCGGGCTCGCGGGCCGAGACGATCTGGCGCAGGCGTTCGCGCACGACGAGCGAGTCGGACGAGAAATCGCGGGCTCTCAGATCCTCGGTGCTGTCCGCGCCCCAGAAATCCAGAGCGGCGCGGTTGCCCCACCACATGGCATGACGATCGGCGTCGAAGACCCAGATCGGCGTCGCAAGAAGCTCGTAGCCCGCCAGATCCTCCGGCGCGGCGAAGACCAGTCTCTGGCGGTCGTGAGCATTCATGCCCGGCACTCCGGCAGCGTCGCGCGCGACGCGGGATGTCGCCCTGCTAATTCAGGTCCGGCGAAACCAAAATTTGCCGCTTCACACGCACTAGCCTCAAATCGGCACCGCCCTCCGGTGTCCCGCCAAATGGATCGGGCTCATCGAATCGCCCTTCGGGCAGCGAGCGGCATCCTGCGCGGGCGCACGCATCGACTCCGCTGGTTAACCATCGTTAACGATCTTCCTTTACGATTCATTAACGGCCGCGAGATTCGGCGGCAGGGCTGTGCCTGATCGGCGCTAAAGCGCCTCCAGGCACCAGCGCAGAATGCCCTTCTGCACATGCAGACGGTTCTCCGCCTCGTCGAACACCACCGACCGGGGGCCGTCGAACACCTCCGAGGTCACTTCCTCCTCGCGGTGGGCGGGCAGGCAGTGCATGAAGGCGGCGTCGGGCTTCGCGTGGCGCATCAGCTCGGCCGTCACCTGATACGGCTTCAACTGGTTGTGACGCCGGTCGCGGGCCGAGACGTCGTCATGCATGCTGAGCCAGGCGTCGGTCACCACCGCATCGGCGCCCTCGACTGCCTTGTAGGGATCGCGTTCGGTCCGGATCCGGCCCCCGGCCTTGCGGGCGGCGGCGACGATCTCCGGGTCCGGGTCCAGCGTCTCGGGACCCGAGAAGATCAGCTCGAAGTCGAATTGGGCCGATGCCTGGGCGAAGCTGGCGAAGACATTGTTGCCGTCGCCCGCCCAGACCACGCGGGCACCCTTGATCGGACCCTTCTTCTCCTCGAAGGTCATCACGTCGGCCATGATCTGGCAGGGATGCGAGCGGTTGGTCAGCCCGTTGATCACCGGCACGCTGGCGTGCTCGGCCATCTCCAGCAGGGTCGCCGGCTCGAAGGTGCGAATCATGATGGCGTCGACATAGCGGCTGAGCACGCGCGCCGTGTCGGCCACGGTCTCGCCGTGACCGAGCTGCATCTCCGAGCCGCTGAGAACCATCGTCTCGCCGCCCATCTGGCGGATGCCCACGTCGAAGCTGATCCGGGTCCGGGTCGAGGGCTTCTCGAAGATCAGCGCAACGACCTTGTTCTTCAGCGGCTGCTCGGCGTCCGGCGTCAGCTTCGACTGACCGTCCCGCGCGGCCTTGATCTCGGCCGACCGGGACAGAATCCGCCGCAGCTCGTCCGCCGGGACGAGGTCCAGGTCCAGGAAGTGCCGGCTCATGACGCCGCTGCCTTGACCGCCCGGCAAGTTGCGTCCAGGCGGGCGATGCCCTCGGCCAGGTCCTCGTCCGAGATGTTCAGCGGCGGCAGGATTCTGACCACGTTCTCGCCCGCCGGAACGGTCAGGATGCCCTGAGCGCGGCCGGCGGCGACGAAATCACCGTTCACCGTGCCCTCGCGCAGCTTGATCCCCTGCATCAGCCCGTCGCCGCGGATGCCCTCGACGATATCGGAGTGCTGATCAGCGAGTTCGGCCAGCCGCTGGCGCAGCAGCACGCCCTTGCGCTTCACCTCGTCCAGGAAGCCGGGCGCTGTGATCTCGTCCACAACCGCATTGCCCACGGCGCAGGCCAGCGGGTTGCCGCCATAGGTCGAGCCGTGGGTCCCCGCCACCATGCCGGCCGCGGCTTCCTCGGTGGCCAGGCAGGCGCCCAGCGGGAAGCCGCCGCCGATGCCCTTGGCCACGCCCATCAGGTCCGGCGCGATCCTGGCCTGCTCGTGGGCGAAGAGTGTGCCGGTGCGGCCCATGCCGCACTGGATCTCGTCCATGATCAGCAACAGCCCGTGCTCGTCGCAGAGTTTGCGCAGCGCGCGCAGGAATCCCTGCTCGGCCGGGCGGATGCCGCCTTCGCCCTGGATCGGCTCGATCAGGATCGCCGCGGTCTCGGGCCCGATGGCGGCCTTCACCGCCTCGATGTCGCCGAAGGCGACATGGTCGAAGCCCGGCAGCAGCGGGCCGAAGCCCTTGACCAGCTTCTCCTGCCCGGCGGCCGAGATGGTCGCCAGCGTGCGCCCGTGGAACGAGCCCTCGAAGGTGATGATCCGGTTTCGCTGCGGCTGATCCTTGGCGCTCCAGTACTTGCGCGCCGCCTTGATGCAGCACTCCATCGCCTCGGCGCCCGAGTTGGTGAAGAACACCGTGTCTGCGAAGGTGGCGCCGACCAGCTTCTGCGCCAGCCGCTTCTGCTCCGGGATCTCGTAGAGGTTCGACACATGCCACACGCGTCGCGCCTGCGCTTCCAAAGCCGCGACGAGCTTCGGATTGGCATGGCCAAGGGCGTTCACCGCGATGCCGGCGCCGAAATCGAGATACCTCGATCCGTCGGTCGCGATGAGCCAGGAACCCTCGCCCCGCTCGAATTCGAGCGGTGCCCGTGCGTAAGTCGGCATGACGGGCGAGATCACGTGCAGGTCTCCTTGTGAATGGGCGCCACAGCGCCGTGCTGCAAAAGCAAATGCGCCCCATTGGCTCCATGCCATGGGGCGATGCGGGCCTTATCGCTGATGCGGGCGGGTTCTGTCAATTCACTGCCAAGCGGCCTTGCCGACACCGCCCGCCGCGCCTTACGCTGCCGACATGTCAGACGGAGTTCGCGACTTCCTGCGCCAAGCACTCGGCCGTTCGCCACGCGACGGCGCCGAGCGCCAGTACGGTGCCATTCCCTGGCGCCGCAGCGCCGGCGGGGTCGAGTTCCTGCTGGTCACCTCGCGGCGGACGCGGCGCTGGATCTTCCCCAAGGGCGGCCGCATGGCATGGCTCTCGCCCCAGGCCACCGCGCAGCAGGAGGCCTTCGAGGAGGCCGGCGTCGAGGGCAACATCGCCGAGCATCCCGCCGGGCTCTACCGCAGCACCAAGCGGCGGGAGAGCGGCGATATCGAGATCGAGGTCGAGATGTTCCCGCTCGAGGTCACGGTCGAGCTGGAGGACTGGCCGGAAAAGCGGCAGCGGACGCGGCAATGGGTCGGTGCGGACGAGGCCTGCGCCATGATCTCCGAGCCTGAACTGCTGCCGATGATCCGGGCAGTTGCGGCGGCTTGACCCCGGCCCCCGGCCCTATAGGCTGGGCGGGGAATCCGGTAGCCTCAAGCGCGATGGCGGGAGCCGGAGAATTTCCGGCGGGGCACGATGGCGCTTTCCGATCATGCGAAGGGCTATCTGGTCACCCTTGCGGGCGTTGCCATCATAACTCCGGACACGCTGCTGATCCGGCTCGCGGCGATCGAGCCGTTCGCGCTGACGGTGACGCGCGGGGCGATGGGCGGCGCGATGATCCTGGTCCTCTCGATGCTGTGGTACCGGCGCGGATTCGTCGCGCAGCTGCGGGGCCTGGGGTACTGGGTGCTGGCGGCGGCGGCATTGCAGGGGGTCGGCATGATCCTGTTCGTCGCCGCGCTGGCCCATACCAGCGTCGCCAATGTCCTGATCGCCTTTGCCACGATGCCGCTGATCTCGGCGCTGATGGCCTGGGCGTTCCTCGGCGAGCGGATCGCGCCGGTAACCTGGGCGGCGATCTTCGTCTGCCTTGGCGGGCTGCTGATCGTGGTCAGCGGCAGCCTGGGCAGCGGGCGCCTGTTCGGCGATCTTCTGGCGCTGGCCGATGCCGTCTGCCTGTCCGGGTTCTTCACCGTGATCCGGCGGCAACGGGCCCGCAACATGATCCCGGCCATGGGGTTCGGCCTGCTGGCCAGCGCGCTCCTGGCCGCGCCGTTCGCGGCCTTTCCCGCCATCTCGTCCGTCCAGTGGCTGTGGCTCGGGCTGGCGGGCCTGGTGATCGTGCCATTCGCCTCGATGCTGCTGACGCTCGGGCCGCGCTACCTCGCCGCGCCCGAGGTCGCGATGCTGATGCTGCTCGAGACGGTGATCGGGCCTTTCTGGGTGTGGCTTGCGCTGGGCGAGGAACCCGGCATCCGCTCGCTGATCGGCGGCGCGATTGTCATCGCGACACTGTTCCTGCACGCATTGGTGCGGTTGCGCTACGCGCCCCGGCAGGCGCTCAGCGCGCCAGCGCCTTCGCCAGATGCGCCTCGATCTCGCTGACCGGGTGATTGGTCAGATCGCTGGCGATCTCGGCGGCGATGCGCTTTCCGGTTTCCGGCGACAGCACGCCGCGCAGCTCTCCCAGCGCCTTCGGCGGAGCGACCAGGATCAGCCGCTCGAACTGGCCTGCGCTGGCGGCCCGGTTCAGCCGTCCGGCGAAGTCGCGGACGAACTTCGCCTCGCCCAGCGAATGCCAGTCCGTCTGCTCCATCGCCGAGCGCTGCCCGGCGCCGCTGTCCGGTCTGCGGCCCGGGCGGTCCGTGCCCTGCGCGGCGGTCTTCGGGTTGTCCAGCGTCTCCTTGGCGAGGACGCTGAGCTCCGGGGCGGCGTCGGTGCCGTTATTGACCAGAATCATCGCCCGGCTCCCGTCGGCGACGGCGACCCAGGCGATCTTGCGGCGAGTAGGTGACATGATGCGCACTTTCCGACTCGGTTACTTCGTTCGATCCCAATCAAAGCGCGGATCGGCGAGCCCCGCATTGATCTGCTTCAAGGCCGTGGCAATGGGTGGCGATTCCGGCACTCGCAAGGCCGGGCAAGCGTCGTTATAGTCGTGCCGCAAATGCGATTTACCGGCGCCCGCCGCGCCAACCCGGAGGCCGTCATGCCGAATGCGAGAATTGCCATCTTCACTGCCGCGATTGTCCTTTCAGCCGCGCCTGCCCCGGCCCAGACACCCGATCTCGCCGCCATCGCCGCCGACGGCGGCTGCCCGGGCTGCGATCTCAACCTGGCCGAGATGCGCGAGGCCGCGCTTCCGGGAGCAGACTTCAGCAGCGCGGACTTGCGCGAGGCCGACCTCAAGAGCGCTGCGCTGGCCGGGGCGAACTTCAACCGCGCCGACCTCAAGCGCGCCGAGATGGAGCGCGCCGACGTGACCGGGGCGAACTTCACCCGCGCCTCGATGCAGGGCGCCGACCTGGAGAAGGCCTCTGCCGCCAATGCCGACTTCACCGATGCCGACCTGCGCTGGGTCGATTTCGCCGAAGCCGACCTCGCGGGCGCAAACTTCTCGGATGCCGATCTGCGCAACGTGCATCTGCGCCGGGCGACCCTGAGCAAGGCCGTTCTCAGCAACGCCAAGCTCGACGATTCCGATCTCGAGCGGGTCGATGCCGAAGGGGCCGATTTCTCGGGCGCCCGGCTGCGCTTCTCGGACATGGACCGGATTCGCGCCAGCGGAGCCAATTTCCGCAATGCCGACCTCAGCGGCGCCAGCCTCGCCAGCGCCGATCTGCGCGAGGCCGATCTGCGCGGTGCCGATCTCAGCAACGCGAATCTGCGGCGCACCAACCTCTCGGGGGCCTATCTGACCGGCGCCATCGGTCTGACCGAGCGGCGGCTGGCCCGCGCCTGCGGTGACGAAAAGACCAAACTGCCGGAGGGATTTTCGATCAAGCCCTGCGGATCCGGCGGGACCGACTGACCCTCAGGCCGCGTCGCGGCGCAGCGGCTGGGCCATGCAGTGCACCCCGCCGCCGGCCCATGTGAACATGGTCATCTCCGGGTCGTAGACGGTGAAGCCCGCCGCCTTCAGCTTGGCGTTCAGCCCCCTGGCCCCGGCAGTGGACAGGATCCGGTCGTTCCCCAGCGCCACCACGTTGCAGCCCAGCGCCATCGTCTCCTTGAAGCTGGCCGGGATGATCTCGATCTTGCGGGCCTTCAGCCAGTCGACCACGTCCTCCTCGGTGGTATCCAGGCAGACGGCGGCGCAATGCTCGTTCAGCATGCAGACCATCAGGTCGATATGGACGTAGAACTGGTCGATGGGGGCCCATTTGATTTCCCAGCCCTCGGCCTCGAACCAGCCGGCCACCTGGTCGGCGGCGACCTTCTCGGTGCGGTGGTCGGTGTAGCCCAGCAGCACCGCCTTGTCGCCGACCATGTTGAAGTCGCCGCCCTCGAAATTGCCGCTGCTGACCATGTCGTAGATCGGGATGCCCTTTTCCAGGTAGAAGCGCAGGCAGGCGGCGTACTCGCCGCGGCGGCGCGGGTTGGCCATCTGGCAGATCACCGCGCCATAGGGGGTCATGAACGAGGAATCCCGGGCATAGACCTGATAGGGGTTGTGGTCGTCCAGCGGCAGGAAATGGGTGGTGACGCCGGCCTCATGGTAGGCCTCGACCATCTCGCGATGCTGGCGCATCGCCACCTGTTTGTCGAACTGGTAGCCGCGGCGGATCGTGTCGCGCACCAGGGCGGACCAGGCGGCGTTCTCCTCGCCCATCCAGCGGAAGCCCTCGGCGGGGCCGAGCAGCACGTCGCGCAGTACGCCGGCCTCGGATTTCATGCCCCATTCGGCCATCAGCGGCGTGCCGCCGCCCTCGACCCGCGCGCGCAGGGGAACGTTTCCGTGGATGGTGCCGCCGCTCATTTCCGCCTCCCGTTGAATGCCCGGCGGGACGATAGAGCACCGCCCCGCGGCTGTCGATATCCATCCCGGCACTGTGCAAAGGCGTTGGCGCGAGGCATGGTGGGATCATGAGCTTGACACCGCAGGAACGCGCAAAACGCGAGGACTTCGACCGCCAGTACCGGCAGGGCCAGCTTGCGCCGGTGCAGGCGGTCGAGCGTGCCGTCTGCGGATGCGACTATGGCGGCACCAGCTGGGCGACGCGCGACGAGGCGGACCGGATCGCCGCGGCACTGGAGCTTGGCCCGCACAGGTCTCTGCTCGAGATCGGCGCCGGATCGGGCTGGCCGGGCTTGTATCTGGCGCGCCACAGCGGGTGCCGGGCCACCCTGACCGATCTGCCCCCGGGCGCGCTCGAGATCGCCATGCAGCGCGCCCGGCAGGATGGCATCGCCGCGCGCTGCACCGCCGTCGTGGCCGACGCGGCACAGCTGCCCTTCCCGGCGGCCAGCTTCGACGCGATCAACCACTCGGATGTTCTGTGCTGCCTGGTGCAGAAACATGCGGTGCTGGCCGAGTGCCGGCGGGTGATCCGCCCCACCGGGCGGATGGCCTTCTCGGTGATCTACATCGCCGCCGGCCTGTCGCCCCAGGACCATGCCGAGGCCGCCGACACCGCCCCGGAATTCGCCGAGACGGACATCGCCTATCCCGACCTGATCGCCGCGACCGGCTGGGGAATCCGCGCCCGCCACGACCTGACCCCGGAGTTCACCGCCAACTGCCGCGAGAAAATCCGCATCGAGGAAAACCTGCGCGCCGAACTGGAACCGCTGACCACCGCCGCCGAATTCGATGCCCGCCAGACCCGCATGCGCCGCCGCATCGACGTGCTGGAACGCGGCCACATGCGGCGCGAGCTGTTCGTGGTCGATCCGCTCTAAGACACCGGCGGCCCTACAGGATCTGGCTCAGGAACTCGCGCGTTCTCGGGTCCTTCGCCTCCTTGAAGAAGGTGGCGGGCGGCCCGTGCTCGACGATCACGCCGCGGTCGGTGAAGTAGATGTGGTCGGCGATCTCGCGGGCGAAGCCCATCTCGTGGGTGACCAGGATGCAGGTCATCCCCTCGGCGGCCAGGTCCTTGATGGTGACCAGCACTTCCTTGACCGTCTCCGGGTCCAGCGCCGCCGTGACCTCGTCGAACAGCATCACGTCGGGGTTCATCGCCAGGCTGCGGGCAATCGCCACCCGCTGCTGCTGACCCCCCGACAGTTCGCCCGGAAAGGCGTCTTCCTTGCCCTGCAGCCGGACCTTGGCCATCAGCTTGCGGGCCCGGGCCTCGACCTCCTTCGGGTCCTGCTTCAGCACCAGCACCGGCGCCATCATCACGTTCTGCAGCGCGGTCTTGTGTGGGAACAGGTTGTATTGCTGGAACACCATGCCGACCTTCTTGCGCAGCTCCAGCTTGTCGAGGTTCGGGTCATGCACCTCGATCCCCTCGACGGTGATCGAGCCGCCCTGGATGTCGTTCAGCGCGTTGATGCAGCGGATCAGGGTCGATTTCCCCGAGCCCGACGGCCCGATCACGCAAATCACCTCGCCCTTCATCACGTCGAAGCTGACGCCCTTCAGCACCTCGTTCTGGCCGAAGGACTTGTGCACGTCCTTGATCGAGATGATCGGCTGGTCGGGCGTCCAAGCTTCGGTCACTGTCTTCTCCATCTCATGTACCGCCGCATTAACAATGCTTCTCGTATTCGAGCGCGATTTGATGGACGCGAATAGATCCAAAATCCGCAATTAAGATCTGTACCGAAGGGTTGTGTGCTTGCACAATCCACACGGCCTCAAAGGGTGATTTGCCGATCTGGCTTCTCTGGTTGTGGTAATTGTCCTTGCCGCCCTTACAGACGGCCCATTCCACATTTTCCCTGACGATTGCTGCGACCTGCGCGTCGATGGCAGCTCGCTGAGCGGCGCGAACAGCGGCCTCCCGGTCGGCTCTCCACTTTTCTTTCGCGAGATACATTCCGGATAGCAGAGAAACACAGATACCGGCGATCGCGGCCCATCCGAGGCGGGTGAGCCGCCCTTTCCAAGTCGGGCTGGACCGATGTGTATTGCCTAACACACCCGCCGTCGCGCTCGCTGCGCCCGCGAGCAGCGCCACGATCGGTATCAAGAATTCCTCAAACATTATGTCTTCCTCATAATTTCACCGAGTAGCGGCGCTCGAGCGCGATGGTGATCCGCGCGATCGGGTAGCAATAGGCGAAGAACATGATCAGCGCGAAGCTGTAGAACGGCACCAGGAGCTCGGGGTGGTTGTTCTCGCCCTCCATCGCCTGGCGGGTCAGCGTGATCAGCTCCTCCACCCCCAGCAGCGAGCACAAGGGCGTCGCCATGGTCAGGATCGCGTACCAGTTCATCCAGGGCGGGATCATCCGCTTGTAGCACTGCGGCAGGATGATCTGCCACAGGGTCTGGCGGCGTGAGAAGGCCAGGCTCTCGGACGCCTCCCACTGCGCTGTCGGCACCGAGTTGACCGCGCCACGCACGATCTCGGAGATATTTGCCATCACCGGCAGGCTGAGCCCGATCACCGCCTTGATCCAGTCCGGGATCGGGATGATCACGCCGAAGATCACGACTTCGAAGGGGAAGGCCAGCAGCACGATGAACAGGATCACCAGCCAGGGCGAGTTCCGGAACAGCTGGGTGATGCACCAGGCGGTGCGCTGGATCGCCGGGACCTTCGAAATCTGCGCCAGCCCCAGCGCCGCCCCGGCAACCGTGCCAATGCCCATCGCCAGCACCGAGATCAGGACGTTGAAGAAGAAGCCCGACCACACCAGGAAGGGCATCCAGCGCCACAGCGCCTCGGTGACATCACCATAGCCGTAGCGGCCCTGGGCATGGGCCAGAACCGGCCAGGCGGCGGCCAGCGCGAACAGCGCCACCGGCGTCCAGGCGGGCAGCCCGGCGACCCAGCGGGTCAGCAGCATCGGATCGGGGCCGATGGTCGAGGGCCTGAACGGCTTCAGCACCGCCAGGTCCGTGCGCGCCGGAGCGCCTATGCCCGCGATCCTACCGCCCATAGCCGGGGATCCTCATGGAGCGCTCCCACTTGTGCATGCCGTAGACCAGCACGGCGACCAGCAGGATGTAGACCGTGAACAGCAGCAGCATGGTCGGGTTCTGGGCACTGGGGAAATCGTTCCAGATGGTCACCGACTGGTACAGAAGCTCGGGCACCGCGATGGCGAAGGCCTGGGTGGTGGTCTTGACCAGGTTCACCAGGTTGTTGTTCAGCGCCGGCAGGCACACCCGGAAGGCCAGCGGCAGCACGATGTAGCGATATGTCTGCAGCCGCGAGAAGCCGAGCGACTCGCTCGCCTCGCGGGTAGATTCCGGCACCGCCTCGATCCCGGCGCGGAAGATCTCGACGTTGAAGGCGCCGGCAAAGAACGAAAGCGAGATGATCGCCCAGCCCACATTCGAGATCAGCGGCACCTCCAGCCAGCCATCCGGCGAGTAGGTCGGGGTGAACTGGCCCAGCGCGAAGTAGAAGAACAGCAGCTGCACGAAGGGAGGCGTGTTGCGGAAGAACTGGATATAGCCCTGCACGACCGCCCGCAGGACCGCCGAGCGCGCGCCCTGCAGCCAGGCGCCGACCACGCCGATCACGACCGAGAAGATCACGCAGGCGACCGAGAGCTGCACGGTCATCCAGATGCCCGACAGGATCTTGCCCTGCTGGCGTTCCTCGTACATCCAGATGAAGTTCCAGCGCGGCGCATCCTCGGCCAGTTGCCGGAAGAAGTCCTCGATTCCGCTCATGCTGCCCCCAGGTGAGCGAGGCCGCCCCGGAGATCATGCCCCGGGACGGCCGCTCCACGCGGGATCACTTCGCGAGCCAGTCCTTGAACCGCTCGGCCTGGTCCTTCAGATAGGCGGTCGGCTGGATGCCCCACTTGGCCTCCAGTTCGATCAGCCGGCCGGACCGGTGCCAGTTGTACTGCATGCCCGACATGAACTGCCCGAAGACGCAGTTCTCCTCGGCCTTCGGCACGGCCAGGCCCCAGGGGTTGTCGTCTTCCGAGGCCAGCGGCATTTCGAAGTCCGGATAGTCGCCCGACGACAGGTCGGACATGATCGACGAGTCGTCATAGACCCAGGCGATGCACTTCTTGTCGCGGAGCGCCTGCTTGGCCTCGGCATTGCCGGTGAAGGCAACGATCTGGGCACCATAGCGCTCCTCGACGATCTGGTTGTAGAACGCGCCCTGCTTGCCGCAGACAGGCTTGTCGCGCAGCTCCTCCCAGCTCTTCAGGCTCAGCGCCTTGGGCGACATCACATTGGTGCCCGAGGTATAGTAGTTCGGCCCCACGATGCCGACGATCTCGCGCCGGTCGGCGCGGTCCGACATGGTGGCGATCATCATGTCGATCTTGCCCTGCTCCAGGAACTGCATGCGGTTCGACGACTGCACCGGGACCAGTTCCAGGTCGACGCCCATGGCCTCGGCCACGTCCTTGGCCATGTCGATCTCCATGCCGACAAGCTCGCCCGTGTCGTTCCGGAAGCCCCAGGGCTTGTAGTCGGCCTTGACGCCGATCACGACCTTGCCGCGCTCCATGACCTTGTTCCAGGCATCGTTCGTGCACTGCGCAGAGGCTGCAGTGGCGGCGGCGAGGGCAACGGCCGATACGGCCAGCCCGGCGATGATCTTTCTCATGGCGTGAACTCCCTGTCATTTACAGTTCGGGTTCGGTCCCGATGGGCCTACCCTAACCGTGCCGCCGCGAATGGAAAGCCAAATTCGCGGAATTTCGCCCCGGAATCCGTTCCGGACCCGTGCGAAAGCGGGTTCCCGTTACGATTTCAGGCGATAGCCCGTCCGAAGCCAGTGCCAGCCGACCGCCGCCAGCGCCAGGTTGATTGCCGTCACCACAACCAGGCCCAGCGCCGGATCGGCATCGCTTGCGCCGAGCGCGCCGTAGCGGAAACCGTCGATCATGTAGAAGAACGGGTTGGCGTGGC
>DATHZU010000046.1:0-2668 GCA_035458445.1 Thermohalobaculum sp.
CGTCCTTCAGGATCGCCCGCATGGTGTTGAGCGTCGCCATCATCGTGGTCGGCGAGACGATCCAGACCCGGGCGGCGAAGCTCGCCTGCACCACGTCTGTGAAGTTGGCGTGCAACTCGGCATAGACCGCTTCCGACGGCAGGAACATCAGCGCCGAATCGGCGGTCTCGCCCTCGACGATGTAGCGCTCGGCGATGGCCCGCACATGATGCAGCACCGCGTTGCGGAACAACCGCCTTGCCTGCTTCACCTCTACCTCGGTGCCTGCCGCCCGCATCGCCTCGTAGGGTTCCAGCGGGAACTTGGCGTCGATCGCGATCGAGCCCGGCGGGTTCGGCAGCCGGATCAGGCAGTCGGCGCGCTTGCCGTTGGTCAGCGTCGTCTGGAACGAATAGGCATCCGGCGGCAGCGCCTTCGAGACGATGTCGTTCAGCTGGATCTCGCCGAAGGCGCCGCGGGTCTGCTTGTTCGACAGGATGTCCTGCAAGGTCAGCACGTCGCCCGACAGCTTCTCGATGTTGCTCTGCGCCTTGTCGATGGCCTGGAGCCGCTGCTGCAATTCGCCCAGGCTGTGCGCGGTGCGGGTTGCCGAAGTGGTCAGGCTCTCGCCCATCTTGGCCGAGACGGTGTCGAGCCGCTGGTTCAGCGACTGCAGCAGCTTCGACTGCGCCTCCAGCTGCGCCTTGGTCGCCTGGTCGAGCCCGCCCGCCAGCCGCTCCTGCCCCTGCGCCAGCGCCTGAACCTGCGCCTGCAGTTGCGGATCCGCCCGGCGCCCGAGCCAGAGAACGGCCACCAGCAGGGCGGCCAGCAGAACCGCGACGGCGATCAGCGCCAGGAACATCGGGTCGGGACTGCCCATCACCGGCGCCCGAACAGCTTCTCGATCTCCGCCAGCGTCAGGCTGACATAGGTCGGGCGCCCATGGTTGCACTGGCCGGAATGGGGGGTCGCCTCCATCTCGCGCAGCAGCGCGTTCATCTCGTCGGCGTTCAGCCTGCGTCCCGACCGTACCGAGCCATGGCAGGCCATGCGCGACAGGATCGCCTCGATCCGGGACTTGAGGGTGTCGCTGCCGCCGAGCTCGGCCAGTTCGTCGGCCACGTCGCGTACCAGCGCCGCCGGATCGGCCTGGCCGAGTACCGCCGGCACCTCGCGCACCGCCACGGCACCGCCACCGAAGGGTTCGACCACCAGGCCCAGCTCCGCAAGGTCCCCGGCATGGTCGAGAACCCGGGCGGCGGCATCGGCCCCCAGCTCCACCACCTCCGGGATCAGCAATCCCTGCCGCCTGACCCCCTGCTCCGCCATCTGGCGCTTGAGCTTTTCATAGACCAGCCGCTCATGCGCGGCGTGCTGGTCGACGATCACCATGCCCTGCGAGGTCTGGGCGACGATGTAGTTCTGGTGCAGCTGCGCCCGCGCCACGCCCAGCGGCAGGTCCTCGTCCGCCGGCTCCGGCGCCTCGACCTGCCCCGACCAGCCTTCCTCGGCAAAGCCGCCGCCCAGCGGCGCCTGGACAGCCATCCCCTGCGCGATCTGCGTCGCCGATGGGCGCCACACCGCGTTGGCGCGGGGCGGCGGGGCAACGCCGGGGCGGAAAGCCCCCAAGGCCTCGGTCGAGACCGTCGTCGCGGCGCGGTGGCCCGCCTCGGCCAGCGCGTGGCGCAGCGCCGAGACCACCAGCCCGCGCGCCACCCCGGGCTCGCGGAACCGCACTTCCGCCTTCGCGGGATGGACGTTCACATCCACCCGGTCCGGCGCACAGTCGAGGAACAAGGCCACCACCGGGTGCCGGTCGCGCGACAGGAAATCCGCATAGGCCCCGCGCAGCGCACCCGCCAGCAGCTTGTCGCGCACCGGGCGGCCGTTGACGAAGAAGAACTGCGCCACCGCCGCGCCGCGCGAATAGGTCGGCAGGGCGGCGAAGCCGGTCAGCCGCAACCCCTCGCGCTCGGCCTCGATGGGCAGGGCATTGGCGGCGAACTCGCCACCCAGGATGCGGTCGATGCGCGCCAGCCGCCCGTCGAACAGGTCGCCCTGCTCGGCATCGGCGCGGAACAGCACGCGGGTATCGCCGCCGGAGACTTCGCTCAGCGTGAAGCCGATCCCTGGCTCGGCCATCGCCAGGCGGCGGACCACCTCGCCGATGGCCTGGGTCTCGGCCCGGTCGGTGCGCAGGAACTTCAGCCGCGCGGGCGTGGCGCAAAACAGATCGCGCAACTCGACCGTGGTGCCCTGCCCGCGCGCCGCCGGGCGGGGCCGCCCGACCTCGCCCGCACGCGCCTCGATTGCCCAGGCTTCTGCCGCCGCCCCGGCGCGCGATGTGATACTCAGCCGCGCCACCGCGCCCATCGACGGCAGCGCCTCGCCGCGGAAGCCGTAGCTGAGGATATTGACCAGGTCCGAGCCGTCGATCTTCGAGGTGGCGTGGCGCTCGAGCGCCAGGGCGAGGTCATCGGCCGCGATCCCGGCGCCGTCGTCGGCGACCCGGATCAGGGTCTTGCCGCCATCGGCGATGGCGATCTCGATCCGCCCTGCCCCGGCATCGATGGCGTTCTCGACCAGTTCCTTCACCGCCGAGGCCGGGCGCTCGATCACCTCGCCCGCCGCGATACGGTTGGCGGCAGCCTCGGAGAGGCGATGAATCCGAGGGGTTTCACCCATGATA
>DATHZU010000047.1:0-4916 GCA_035458445.1 Thermohalobaculum sp.
GCGCTTAGCCGGCATTGGCTCTGGCATGCGCAAGCTCTGCATTGTGCCATAGGCCGACCGTTGGCGTTTTGGAACGGCAGAAAAGTAGACTCGCTCGCGGATATGTGAAAGCGTGCTAGCCACTGCTCCGCTCGGCCTGACCGAGAGGCGGAGACAGAACCTTCGCGCAGCTGGGATTTGCGCGTCCGTCTCCGTCCGGGGAACTGCTCAATTAAACTATCGTTCATGCACGGCGCCACCGCGCCGGGCCTTACCTCTTTGGTATGGCGCAGCCGGGTCGTGCGTAGTTGATCCATTGAGCCACACGAAGTTGGCTCTGCAACAGGAAGTTAACGATGAAATTCCCTTCAGTAACGGCGTCGCTTTTTTGCCTGACGCCGAAAGTGACCGCCTGCCTCGCCATTCTGCTTACCACAGCGCCAGCTTCCGCCGGGGTGATGAACGCTGGTGTCCCCGATGAGACACATGCCAGGCTGGAGCTTTGGCTCGATGCGGGGGCGCTGCCGGGAGACACGACGTCGGTTTCGTCCTGGCCAGACTCGTCAGCATATTCGCGAAACGCAACCCAGGGCACGGTCAGCAGTCAACCAACCTACACGGCGAGCAATCCGCTCTTCGCCAATCGCCCGACGGTGCATTTCGACGGCGGCGACCTCCTGATATCGGCGACGCCCTCCACGATGAAAAGGTGCCCTTCCACGAACCGTATTCGTCGTATTCAGCCAAGATGCTTTGGCCAGCAAGAACGTCGTTGGATTCGGTGCAAATGCAACCGGCCAATTATTTGACGTCCTGCTATTTAACGTCCTGCCTGCCGGACTGCCTCCCGAACCAAGATTTACCGGCCATTTCCATGGCGGAGGCAACGACACGATAGGGGCGACAACGCGGTTCTTTAGTGCCAACGACGTAACCGTCGGCACCATCAGCTACGATGGCGCGGCAGTGCGGACCTACCAACACAATGCCGCAGCAAGCGGTTTGCTCGTGGCCAAATCGATTGCACTCAATACCGGCGATGGCGCCTTTAGAGTCGGGGGCGGGGTATATCCGAACTACAACCTTTTCGTCGGCCACATCGCCGAGGTGCTGGTCTATAGCGAGGTTCTTTCCGATGCCGATCGCGAGGCGGTCGAGGCATATTTGTTCACGAAATACACCGTCGTCACCGTGGACACCGATGGCGACGGCGTCGCGGATGACGTCGATAACTGCGTCGATGACGCCAACCCCGCGCAGGCCAACAACGATGGTGATGCCGAGGGCGACGTCTGTGATCTCGACGACGACAATGACGGAACCGTCGACACCGCCGACAACTGTCCGGTCGACGCGAATTTCGATCAGGCGGACTTCGACGGTGACGGGCTGGGGAACGTCTGCGATCCGACCTTCGTCGCCGGCGAGACCGTTGCCGAGATCGAGGGTCTCTCCAAGGTTATTCGCGATGCGGTCGCCGCTGCCAATCCTCCGGGCGGCAACGGAATGGTCGCGAAGATCCTCGGCAAGGGCGGTGTGCTGGCGAAGGTGAGCAATGCGGTCGATCGCTTCAACTTCGGCCTGATCGATGCCGCGACCTACGTGGCGGAGCTGCAGGACGCCCTGGACAAGCTCGACGCCTTCGACAATCAGCTCGCCGCCAAGATCGGCAACGGCCAGATTGCCGATCCGGAAGCGACCGCCCTCGAAGACGCCAGCGTGGCGATCCGAGCGATCATCGACGATCTGATCTTCAACGCGGGCTTCTAATAGCAGGATAGTTCTAGCGAGATGCCCCGCCAGCTTCGGTTGGCGGGGCTTTTTTTGCCGCAAATGCCGGCTGCCGGTCTCAGGCGAAGGTCGCAGCAGGGCCAAACGAAGACATCGCCACGCGCTGGGCGTGTTTCCGCTCTTGCTTAAAAGGCCGACGCTTGTACCGCGGTCTTCGGGTTCAACCGGGTCAGGGCGGCGGAAATCGCCCAAGATTTCGTGCGCACCCCACTGCACGGGACCGTTCACAGCGGCGTTAACATTTTTATCCGGACTTTTCAATAACTTGACTCCCTGTGCAAGCTTGCACAGGTTTGCACAGGCTCAGCCCAGCTCCCCCAGCACCTCCTCCGTCGACCGCACCCTCCCGAACAGGCGGGCGAAGTTGCGGATCGTGCCCTCGTGCAGGTCGGCATGGGTGGTGGCGCAGGCGTCCTCGACCAGGGTCACCGCATAGCCCCGGTCGGCGGCCTCGCGCGCCGTGGTCTCGACGCACATGTTGGTCGAGATGCCGGTGACATACAGCTGCTCGCGCCCCAGCGAGCGCAGCAGATGGTCGATGCCGGTCGAGGCGAAGGCCCCGATCGAGCGCTTGTTGACCACGAAGTCGCGGGGCTCGGGGGCCAGCTCGTCCAGGATCTCGTGCTCGCGGCTGCCCACATGGTTGCCGGTCTCGGCGTAGAACTTGCGCATATGCGGCGGCGCATCGGCGCAGTCGATCCGCTCGGCCCCCTGGGTGATGTAGACCACCTCGCCGCCCCCGGCGCGGAAAACGGGCGCCAGGCGCAGGATATTGGGGACGACCAGCCGCTCGATCCGGTCGAAGCGGTAGTCGGTCAGGTTCGAGCGCTCGTCGCGCATCCGCCGCCCCAGCGCACCGTCGCGGCTGCCGCTGGCATACTGCATGTCGACGATGACCAGTGCCGCCCTGGCCCGGTCCGGGGCGCGGGCAGTCATGTATTCCTGGATGTAGTCGGCAGCGGGCTGGTCGGTCATCGGTCTCTCCGGTCAGGCGGCGGCGCGGCGCATCAGGGCGCCGAGGGCGGCGATGTCGGGCAGGGTTTCCAGCGCGGTCGCCATGTCCCAGATCGCGGCGGCGGCGTCCCCGGGCCAGAGGCGGGCGGTCAGCGACAGGTACTTCGCGCGGATCTCGTCCGGCTCGTAGGGATCGGCCCAGTCGCCGCGATTGGTCTCGGTGGCGGCGCTCAGGCAGGTGCCGTCGCCGAGCGTCACGGTCACCCGGGCCGGGCGCCGGTCGGGCAGCTGGGCGGTCATGGCGGGGTCCTCGCGGACCGATACCCTTTCGGCCAGGGCGAGGATTTCCGGATCGGCCACGTTCTCGCCGGTGAAGCTGCCGACCGCGCTCGAGCGGTTGACCAGAGTCGTCGCCACCGCGAAGGGTACCGAGAACTTGCCCGCCAGCACGTTGCGCGGGCGGGGGTCGTCGAGCTCGGCGGCCATGCCGTAGCTCTCGACCTCGACCGCCGCGATCTCCGACGGGTCGAGCGGGCGCCGCGCGGTGATCTTCGCCAGCGCATCCAGCGCGGCGTGGTTGTAGCGGCAGCAGGCATGGAGCTTGAAATAGTTGCGGCAGACCTCCCAGCGGGTGCCGAGGCCGTCGGTCATCGCCGCCGGGTCGAAGCTGTCGGAGACCACCTTGCCGAAGACATGGGCGACGCCATCGAGCTCGCCGCAGAAGCCGGCATCCAGCAGGTCATGCGTCAGCACCCCCATCTGGCCCGAGACCCCGGCGAAGACGTTCCGGACAGTGCCCCCCTCCAGCATGGTCCGGCGGCTGGTGCCGAGGTTCAGGTTGGCGGCGATGTTGAGCGCCTCGCGCATCCGCGCGGCATCGGCGCCGGCCAGTCGCTGTACGGCGACGGCGGCACAGATCGCGCCCCAGGTGCCGTGTGGGTGCATCGAGGGGCGGAGCTTGCAGGCGATGCCGACACGGGCGCCGATCTCGTAGCCGATCGCGACGGCGGCCAGGAAATCGCGGCCGGACGCGCCGTTCGCCTCGGCGAAGGCCAGCGCGGCAGGGACGGTGTGCATTCCCGGATGGCCCTTGCAGAACTGGTTGCCCTCGTCCATCTCGAGCCAGGTTCCGGCGGTGCCGTTGACCAGCGCCGCCTGGGCGGGCGGGGCGGTGAGGCCGGTTCCGATCAGCAGCGCCGGTCCGGGCGCGGCCAGGCGGGCGGCCAGCGCCCGCACCTCCGGTTCCGCCGCGCCACCGGCGATGGCGCCGATGCAGTCGGCGACGATCAGCCCGGTCCGGGCCACGGCTTCGGACGGCAGATCGCTGGCCCGGAAACCGGCGGCGAATTCAGCGACCTGGGTCAGATAATCCATTGCGCCCCCGATTGCCCCCCGGCGAATTGCATCGGAGGGCGAGAGTATGCTCTTGTAGCCCGGACCCGCAAGCGGGCACCGGCGGAGAGAGAGATGAAGCGGGTTCTGGTGATCGTTCCCTTCCCGATGAGCGAGGAGAACCGCGGCCAGCGGCAGGCGCAGCTGCACGCGGTCGAACTGGGGCCTGGGATTTCCTTCGAGTTCGAGTCCACGCGGATCGCGCCCCGGAACTATGTCAGCGCCTCGGACATGGCGCTGGCGGACATGGGCATCCTCGAGGCAGGACTGGGCGCCGAGGCCCGCGGCTACGACGCGGTCTGCATCGATACCATGAGCGACTCGGGGCTTGCGGCGCTGCGCTCCGAGCTTTCGATCCCGGTGATCGGGCCGGGCCGGGCCTCGATGCTGATGGCGATGATGCTGGGCAACCGGTTCTCGATCGTCGCCATGTGGCCGCATTGGCGGCATCTCTACGACAAGCACCTGAAGGAACTGGGCTTGGGTCATGCCTGCGCCTCGATCCGCTCGATCGACGTGGCGCCGGACAACCAGGCGCTGTTGGGGGGCAAGGAAGACGAGATATTCCCGCTGCTCGAGGCCTGTGCGCGGACCTGCATCGACGAGGACGGCGCCGAGGTGATCCTGCTGGGCTCGACGACGATGCACCAGGCGCACGGCTACCTGGCCCAGCGGCTCGAGGTGCCGGTGATCAACCCCGGACCCCTAACCTACAAGCTGGCCGAGGCGGTGCTGGGGCTGGGGCTGACCCACAGCCGCAGGGCCTACCCGGTCTCGCCCGCCCCGAAGCATGGGTTGAT
>DATHZU010000048.1:0-2333 GCA_035458445.1 Thermohalobaculum sp.
CATCTCCTCCATCAGTCGGCAGAAGCGGTCCACATTGGCGTCGTCCAGCGGCGCGTCCACCTCGTCCAGCACGCAGATCGGCGCCGGGTTCGACAGGAAGACCGCGAAGATCAGGCTGAGCGCCGTCAGGGTCTGCTCGCCGCCCGACAGAAGCGACAGGGTGGCCAGCTTCTTGCCCGGGGGCTGGCACAGGATTTCCAGCCCTGCATCCAGCGGGTCGTCCGATTCGACCATGATCAGCCGGGCCTCGCCGCCGCCGAACAGGTGGCGGAACAGATTGGCGAACTTCTCGTTGACCTGGTCGAAGGCCTTGACGATGCGCTCGCGGCCCTCGCGGTTCAGTTCGCCGATGCCCGAGCGCAACTTGGCGATGGCGGCCTCCAGGTCGGCCTTCTCGGCGGCGATCCGGTCATGCTCGCCGCGGACTTCCTCGGCATCCTCCTCGGCCCGCAGGTTGACGGCGCCGAGCGAGTCGCGCTGGCGCCGCAGCCGGGTCACATCGGCCTCGACCGCGTCCAGGCCCGGCAGGTCCTCGGTTCCGGCGCCGACGAATTCGAGCAGCGCCTGGGGCTCCATCTCCATGTCTTCGCGGATGCGCTCGGCGGCATCCTCTCGCCGTTCGGCGGCGCCTTCGAGACGCGCCTCCAGGCGGGCGCGCCCTTCGCGGCGCTCGGAGGCAATGCGCTCGGCCTCGCGCGCGGCAAGTTCGGCGGCGCGGAGGCGCGTCTCGCCCTCGGCCAGCGCGTCGGCGGCCTTGCGGCGGCGTGCCTCGGCGGTTTCGATCTCGGCGGCCAGCGTATTGCGCTTGGCCGCCAGCGCGTCCGGCGCTCCGTCGGCGGCATTGCGGGCCTCGGCGGTCTCGGCGGCGCGGGCCTGCAGCTCGGCGATGCGGCTGCCCGCATGCTCCTGACGGTCGGCCCAACCCTGCCGCTCGCGCGCGATTTCGCCCAGCCGTTTCTCGCGCGCCAGCCCCTCGCGGCGCACTTCGTCCGAGCGCCCCCGGGCCACCAGCATGGCGGTGCGGGCCAGATCGACCTCGCCGCGCTTTGTTTCGACCGCCGCACGCGCAGCGGTGACGTCGCCGACCTCGGACGCGGCGCTTTCGGCCTCGGCCATCGCATCTGTCGCCTGCCCGCGCTCGTCGCGGCGCAGTTCCAGCGAATGGCGCTGGTTCTCGAGCTTCGCGCCCTGGAGCTGCAATTCCGCCTCGGCACGCGACAGCGCCCTGCTGGCCTCGGCCTGGGCCTGGTCCGCGGCGCGGCGTCGGGCGCGGGCCTGAGCCTCTGCCTCGGTCGCCGTGGTCAGATCGGCACGCGCCGCTTCGTGGCCGGCAGCAGCCTTCGCATGGCTCGCCTCGATCCCGGCCATCGACTGCGTCAGGGATTTCAAACGGTTGCGTTGCTGCAAGCGCATTGCCGCGGCCGAGGGTGCGTCGTCGGCGCGGACCCGGTAGCCGTCCCAGCGCCAGAGATCGCCCTCGCGGCTGACCAGCCGCTGGCCCGGCAGCAGCGACGGCTGCAACGCGTCGCCTTCTGCACGGTCGACCACGCCGACCTGGCGCAGCCGCCGTTCCAAGAGCTTCGGGCCGGTCACCTGCCCGGCCAGCGCCTCGGCGCCCTTTGGCAGGCTTGCGTCGGTCGCATAGGCGGCCAGGGTGATCCAGCCGCTGGCACTGGCGCCATCCTCGACCTCCGCCGCCCGCAGGTCGTCGCCAAGCGCCGCGCCGAGCGCAGCCTCCAGCCCGGGCGACACCATCACCCGGTCGACGATCTGCGCCGCGCCGTCCGCCTCGCGCGCCATCAGCCGCTCGAGCGCCTGCACCTCGGCGCGCACCGCCGCCAGCTCGCCGTCTACTTCGGCCAGCGTCCCGCGCGCCTCGGCCTCGGCGGCCTGAGCCTGGGTCCGCGCCGCCTCGGCGGCCTCGAGCGCCCGCTCAGCGTCCTGCGCCTCGGTCCGCGCCGTTGCATCCGCCGCCGCCGCATCCGCCTGGGCCTTGGTCAGCCGCCCGATCTCGCCGCCAAGTGCGGTCTCGGCGGCTTCCGAGCGGGCGATCTCGGCCTCGATGCGCTCGAGCGCTCCGCGCGCTTCCTGCCGCCGCCGCTCCGCTGCCGCCGCCCGGGCGGCCAGACGGGCGGCCTCCTCGGTCAGCCGGTCGAGCGCGGTTTCCTCGGCGCTCAACGCCTCGGCGGCCGCCCGGGCCTTATCCTGCGCGGCCGCCAATGCATCGTCGTTGCCCTTGTGGGCCTCCCGCAGTTCCACTTCCTCGGCGTCCAGCCGCTCGATCGAGCCGCCCGCATCGCGCTGCAGGGTCTGCTCGCGCTCGAGGTCGATGG
>DATHZU010000049.1:0-4111 GCA_035458445.1 Thermohalobaculum sp.
CCGATCACGGTGCCGATGAGCGCCTGACCGGGAATCGGTATCTCCGCACTCTTTCCTTGCGCTCGTTCTCGCGACCCGGTATTTCTGTACACGAAATGTATACAGAGAGGCGGCCATGCGCTTCGAGGGCATCTACACTCCGGTCGTGACCCCCTACCGGGACGACTACAGCATCGACCGCAATCGCTTTGCCGAGGTGATCGAACATCTGATCGCGGCGGGTGTGCACGGAATCGTGGTCGCCGGCACCACGGGCGAATACTACGCCCAGACCGCCGAGGAACGGGTCGAGCTCATGCGGCTCGCCGCCGAGGCGAACCACGGCCGGGTGGCGCTGATCGTCGGGACCGGCGCATTCCGGACCGAGGAATCGATCTACTTCGCGGAACAGGCGAAAACAGCCGGTGCCGACGCGATCCTGGTGGCGACACCGCCCTACTCGGTACCGACGGGGCGCGAGAACGCGCTGCACGCGCTGGCCATCGACAGGGCGGTGAACCTGCCGGTGATGCTGTACAACTACCCCGGGCGGATGGCCGCCCACATGGACGAGGACTATCTCGACCGGGTCGGCCGCTCGCCCAATTTCTGCGCCATCAAGGAAAGCTCGGGCGACATCAACCGGCTCCATCTCTTGGCCAGGGACTATCCCCACATCCAGCTTGCCTGCGGAATGGACGACCAGGCGCTGGAGTTCTTCGCCTGGGGGGCGCGCAGCTGGGTCTGCGCGGGCTCGAATTTTGCGCCGGAGGCACATATTGCCCTGTGGCGGGCCTGCGTGGTCGAGGGCGACTTTGCCAAGGGCCGGGCCATCATGTCGGCCATGCTGCCGCTGATGCGGGTGCTGGAGCAGGGCGGCAAGTTCGTCCAGTGCATCAAGCACGGGCTCAGTCTGCGCGGCATCCCCGTGGGCCCGCCGCGCCGCCCGCTGCAGCCCTTGAACAAGGACGAGAAGCGCGCGCTGGCCGAGACCGTGAAGATCATGGATGCCGCCATCGCGCGGATCGAGGCCGGCGAAGCGGCCAATGTGCACCATCTGAAGGCGGGGGAATGAGATGACCGAGTTGCTGACCCGGGCGGAGTACGCCGCCCTCGCCGACGGCCTGACGCCACCCCGCACCGCCTTTATCGACGGCGGCTTCCGCGCCGCGAAGTCGGGCGCCACTTTCGCCACGGTGAACCCGGCCACCGGCAAGGTTCTGGCCGAGATCGCCGCCTGTGGGGCCGAGGACGTGGATTTCGCCGTCGCCAAGGCCCGCGAGGCCTTCGAGGACGGCCGCTGGTCGCGCATGCATCCGGCCGGGCGCAAGCGCACCCTGATCCATTTCGCCAAGCTGATCGAGCGCAACCGGCACGAGCTTGCGGTGATGGAGAGCCTGGATTCCGGCAAGCCGATCCGCGACTGCGTGGCCATCGACCTGCCCGAGACGGTGAACACGATCAAGTGGCATGCCGAGGCCATCGACAAGCTCTATGATCAGACTGCGCCTGTGGGCGACGACGCCATGGCGGTGATTGTCCGCGAGCCGATCGGCGTGGTGGGCCTGGTCCTGCCCTGGAATTTCCCTCTGTTGATGCTGGCCTGGAAGATTGGCCCTGCCCTGGCCGCAGGCTGCTCGGTGATCGTGAAACCGGCGGAGCAGACCTCGCTGACCGCCCTGCGCATCGTCGAACTGGCCATGGAGGCCGGGTTGCCGCGCGGCGTGCTGAACGTGGTCCCGGGCGACGGACCCGGCACGGGCGAGCCGCTGGGGCTGCACCCGGCCGTGGACATGATCTCGTTCACCGGCTCGACCGAGACCGGCAAGCGGTTCCTGCGCTATTCGGCGGACAGCAACCTCAAGAAGATCACGCTGGAATGCGGCGGCAAGAACCCGGCAGTGGTGATGGAGGACGCCGAGGACCTCGACCTGGTCGCCGGCCACCTGGTGAACGCCGCCTTCTGGAACATGGGCGAGAACTGCTCGGCGAACTCGCGGCTGATCGTGCATCAGGCGGTGAAGGCGCCGCTGATGGAGCGCATCCTGGCCCGTGCCCGCGACTGGCGCACCGGCGATCCCCTGGACCCGGCGAACCATCTGGGGGCGCTGGTGGACCGCGAGCATTTCAGGAAGGTCTGCGGCTATCTGGAGAAGGGCCGAGCCTCGGCCACCGTGGCGCTGGGGGGCGAGGGCAAGGACGGCTATGTCCAGCCCACGATCTTCGACGACGTGAAGCCCGGCGACGCGCTGGCACGCGAAGAGATCTTCGGGCCGGTCCTGTCGGTCATCACCGTGGCAAGCGCCGAGGAAGCCGTGGCGGTGGCCAACGATACCGAATACGGGCTGGCGGCCTCGGTGTTCTCGGCCAATGGCAAGCGGGCGCTGAGGGCCGCGCGGGCAATCCGGGCGGGGACGGTGACCGTGAACTGCTACGGCGAGGGCGACATCACCACCCCCTTCGGCGGCTACAAGCAGTCGGGCTTCGGCGGACGCGACAACTCGGTCCATGCCCATGACCAGTACACCGAGCTGAAGACGATCTGGATCGACCTCAGCGACCGCGCGGCGGAAGAGGCCGTCGGTTGAGCAAGGTCACGCGCCTGCCCCGCGACCCGGGCCCTGCCGCCTGGAACGCGCTGTTGCCCCCTGCCCCTCCGGCACGGGTGCTGGAGAGCCATGTCACAGCCGACTGGCTGGTGATCGGCGGCGGCTGGGCGGGGCTGGCGGCGGCGCGGCGCCTGTCGCAGCTGCGCGGGGGCGACCGGATCGTGGTGCTCGAGGCCAGCCGGATCGGCGAAGGGCCGAACGGACGCAACTCGGGCTTCATGATCGACCTGCCCCACGACATTGCCGCCGACAGCTATGCTGGCGCGGTCGAGGCGGACAGGCAGCAGACGCGGATGAACCGCGCCGCCATCGCCTTCAATGCCGAGGCGGCGGCGGAATACGGCATGAGCGCCGAGGCCTTCGCGCCCGTCGGCAAGATCAACGCCGCCGCGACCGACAAGGGCATGGCGAAAAACGCCGCCTATGCCCGGCACCTGAGCGCGCTGGGCGAGCCCTGCCGGGTGCTGGACGCCGCCGACATGAAGGCCCTGACCGGCATCCATTATTACCGCGGCGGTGTCCACACACCCGGCGCGGCGATGGTTCAACCAGCGATGTTCGTCCGTGCCCTGGCAGAAGGACTGGCGCCGGTGGTCGATATCCGCGAGGCCAGCCCGGTGACCGACCTGACCCGGACCGGGACTGATTGGAGGGCCACGACGCCGAAAGGCTCGGTCACTGCGCCCCGCGTGATCCTGGCGGTGAACGGCCATGCGGAAAGCTTCGGCTATTTTCGCCGCCAGTTGATGCATGTGTTCACCTATGCCTCGATGACCCGGGCGCTGACGGCGGACGAGGTCGCGCGACTGGGCGGCGAGCCGCGCTGGGGGGTGCTGCCCGCCGACCCGATGGGCACCACCGTGCGCCGGATCAGCGGCACCGGCGGCGACCGGGTCATCGTGCGGAACCGCTTTACCTACGACCCCGGGATGGAGGTCGGCGACGCCCGGCTGCGCGCCGTCGCCCGCGACCACGACGCGAGCTTCGCGGCGCGCTTCCCGATGCTGAAGGGCGTGGAGATGGCGTATCGCTGGGGCGGGCGGCTGTGCCTGTCGTGGAACGGCGTCCCCGCCTTCGGCGAGGTCGAGCCGGGCTTGTTCGCGGCCTGCTGCCAGAACGGGCTGGGGACCTCGAAGGGCACGCTGGCGGGGATGCTGGCGGCGGAACTGGCGGCGCAGGGCAACGATCCGATGGTGGCCCAGATGCTGGCCATGGCAGCGCCGAGGCGCCTGCCCCCCGAACCCTTCGCCTGGATCGGCGCGAACGCCACCATCCGCTGGGAGGAATGGAATGCGGGGCGCGAGAAATAGCCCGGCCAGAGAGTGCTCAAGCTTGAGCAAGCACCTAAGATATTGATTTCATTTACAACCTGAAATGAGCACAGCGTGCGCGCTGGTGAGCGCATGGCAGATTGTGCAGCCGGGCCGGACCCGGCCGGGTGCGTCGGCTTCGATATCCGTTCGACGGCGCGCGAATATCGTTCTGCCCGAAATCAGATGCAGCGCCCGGCGTCGACCGTCATC
>DATHZU010000050.1:0-3710 GCA_035458445.1 Thermohalobaculum sp.
GTGACGCACCAGCCAGGCCACCATTTCGGTCTCGGCCCGGTCGAAGCCGAGCCGGGGGCAGACCTCAGCCGCAATCTCGGCACCGTATTCTGAGTGGTCCCGCGGATCGCCCTTGCCGAGATCATGCACCAGGAGCGCCATGTAGAGCACCCGCCGGTTGAAGCCGCCCTTGATGATCTCGGTGGCCACGGGATGCTCCTCGGCGGCCTCCAGCTTCTCGATCCGGTTCAGCGTCGCGATGGTCTGGATGGTGTGCTCGTCCACCGTGTAGTGGTGGTACATATTGAACTGCATCATCGACACGACGCGGCCGAATTCTGGGATGAAGCGGCCCAGGACCCCGGTCTCGTTCATCCGGCGCAGCAGCCACTCGCCGTTGACGGGATCGGTGAGCATTTCCAGAAACAGGGCGACCGCGCGGGGATCGGCCCGCATGGTCTCGTCGATCCGGTCGAGGTTCTGCGTCACCTGCCGCATGGCCGAGGCGTGGATCAGCGCGTCCATCTTTGCGGCGTCGCGGAACAGGCGCAGGATGTTGACCGGGTCGCGGGCGAAGACCTGATCGTCGCGCGGGCTCAGCCGGCCGTCCCGCACCATGAATGGCTGGTTGGGATCGTTGGAGGCGGCGCGGAAGCTCAGCGCGCGCAGCAGGGTCGACAACCGCGGCGGCGCCTTCGCGTGCTGCGCCTCCAGCATGGCCGAGAAGATGCGGGTCAGGTCGCCGACATTCTTTGCGTGGCGGAAATAGGCATGCATGAAATGCTCGACGGCCATGCGCCCGCCATGGTCGGCGAAGCCCATGCGGCCGGCGATCTCGACCTGGCGGTCAAAGGTCAGCTGCTCCTGCGCCCGGCCTGCGAGGTCGTGCAGGTGGCAGCGGACCGCCCAGAGGAACTTCGAGGCGTCGGCGAAGCGGCGCACCTCTTCCTGCTCGAACACCCCCATCTCGACCAGGTCCCAGGCGGTTTCGGTGCGGTAGAGGTATTTCGAGATCCAGTGGAGGCTCTGCAGATCGCGCAGCCCCCCCTTGGCTTCCTTGATGTTCGGCTCGAGCAGATAGCGCGAGCCCCCGTGCCGCTCGTGGCGCGCGTCGCATTCCTCGAGTTTTGCCTCGGCGAATTCGTGGCCGGTCTTCAGGAACAGATCGTTCCACAGACGTGCGTCCAGATCGTCGAAGGGCTCGCGGTCGCCGCAGATCAGGCGCTTCTCCAGCATCGCCGTGCGGATCGTAAGATCGGTGCCGGCGAGGCGCAGGCAATCGTCGACGCTGCGCACCGACTGTCCGACCTTCAGCTTCAGGTCCCACAGCAGGTAGAGCATGCTCTCGATCACGCTCTCGCCCCAGGCGGTCTGCTTGTAGGGGGTCAGGAACAGCAGGTCGATGTCGGAAAACGGCGCCATCTCGCCCCGGCCGGTGCCGCCCACGGCGACAACGGCAAGCTGCTGGCTCGAGGTGCGGATCGGCGCCGCGTGCAAGTGATGCGCGCAGTAATGAAAAATGCCCGCGACCACGACATCGGCCACATGGGCGTAGGAGCGGGCCACCCGCAGCCCGGCATGGGGGGCTGCCAGCAGCGCCTCGCGGACCCTAGCGCGGCCCGCGGCCGCGGTGGCGGCGGCCAGCCGCCCGACCTGGGCGTGCAGCGTGCCCGGATCGTCCCTGGCGGCGTCGTCGATCGCGGCCGTCAGCGCCGCAAGATCCGCGATCTCGGCCGCCGGGGCGACCAGATGGGCCAGCCCTGCAACGGTCGTGTCCGCGGCCGGCAGGCGATTGCGAATGGGCTTCGCGGCCAATTCGGCCTCACGAACCGGGGCCGAGCCATGCCGGCGCGGGATCGACGATCAGGAAGCCGCCGGTATCAACCTCCAGGATCGCCATCGCCCGCTGGCTGAGCCCGTCCGGACCGAAGCGCAGCGGACCCAGGGCGCCCTGAAAACCCTCCGCCCGGGTCAGCTCGTCGTGCCCGAACGGCCGGGTCCAGCCGGAACGCCTGGCATCCGCCAGCAGCTGCCCGGCAACCTGCACCGCATCATATCCCAGCACCGCGATGAAGGGCGGCCGGCTGCCGAAGCGCGCCTGATAGAGGTTCGAGAAGATCTCGACCCGATCCGGGTCCGGGGCCGGGAACCAGCCTCCGCGCAGGGTCGGCTCCATCAGCGTCGCGCCCGCGTTCCATTGGCCGAGACCCAGATACTTCACCACCGCCGGGTTCAGGCCATGATAGTCCATGAAGGCGCCAACGGTCTGCAGTCCCTTGCCGCCTTCTGGCAGCAGGACCGCCGTCACGCCCGCGTCCCTGGCGGCACCCGCGAAAGGCTCGGCGCCGTCCTGGATGCCTTCGAAGGTGCGCTCGTAGTTGTAGGCGACAGCGACCCGCGCCCCGGTGCGGAAGGCCGCATCCTCGGCGGCGCGCAGGGCGGCGTCGCCATAGGCGGTGCGCGGATAGAAGACCCCGATCCGATCCAGCCCCTGCGACGCGGCGAAGTTGACCATCCGCTCGGCCTCGGCCTCGGGCAGGAAGCCGCTGAGGAAGACCGGCCCGCCGGCGACCGAGCTGTCGGTCGAGAACGAGATCACGTTCAGTCCCGCGCGCACGGCGATGCCGGCGACGCCCGGCGTATTGGCTCCGAACAGAGGTCCCAGGATCAGCGCGGCGCCGTCACCCACGGCCGCCTGCGCGGCGGCGCGGGCGCCCTCCGGTGAGCCCGACGTGTCGTAGACCTTCAGTCGGAGAGACGGGTCGGCCAGGTCGGTCAACGCCATCTGTGCTGCATTGGCCAGGGCCCTGCCGGCCTCGGCTGCGCCCGAATCCGCTCCGGTCAGCGGTGCCAGCAGCGCGACCTGAACCGGGCCGGACAGATCAACTTCGCCCAGCCGAGGGGCCGGGGCGGTCTGCTGAACCGCAGGCGCCTGCGCCGTCGGCGGCGGCGAGGCGGTCGTCGGACCGCAGGCGGTCAGGCCCAGCGCCAGGCTGGCGGCGAGAAACAGGCCCGGCAGCGAGCCCGCAGCGACGGGAAGCGAACGGAACATCACGACCTCTCTTTCTCTTGCGGCGCCGTGGGCACTATACAGGGAAACCGCCCGCCGGAGGCGGGATGATATCTGGACGGACCCTATGGGCGCGGCGCCGGAAAGTAAACGCGGAGAGACAGGTCGGCCGGGCGCTGTAGCGCGCGCGCCACTGGCGCCGGGGCTCTATCTGGTGGCGACCCCCATCGGGAACGCCGCCGACGTTACCCTGCGCGCCCTCGACGTGCTGGCCCGGGCCGACGCCCTGGCAGCCGAGGACACCCGCCAGACCCGCAAGTTGATGGAGATTCACGGCATTCCGCTGGCTGGCCGGCCGATGATTGCCTACAACGACCGCAACGGCGCCGAACGCCGGCCGAAGATCATCGGCTGGCTGCGCGAGGGCAAAAGCGTCGCCTATTGCTCCGACGCGGGTACCCCCCTGGTCGCCGATCCCGGCTACCGGCTGGCCGAGGCGGCGATCGCCGAGGGGCTGGCGCTGACCGCGATCCCCGGTGCCTCTGCCGTGCTGACGGCGCTGTCGTTGGCCGGGTTGCCGACGGACCGCTTCCTGTTCGCCGGTTTCCTGCCCGCCAAGGCCGGCGCCCGCAAGGCCGAGCTGGCGGAATTGGCGGCGGTGCCCGCGACGCTGGTGTTCTACGAAAGCCCACGCCGCCTGGCCGCCGCGCTGGCCGACATG
>DATHZU010000051.1:0-7269 GCA_035458445.1 Thermohalobaculum sp.
CGATGGTGCCGTCCTGGCGCAGGATGCGGGTGCGGCCGAGCGCGCCCGGCCCGCCGCCCGCGAGGCCCGGGGGCGGCACCACCCGGTGGCCGGACAGGATCGCCACGGTCATGTCTTCCAGGAAGCGGATGCGGCGGATCGCGCCGCAGCCGCCGTGGAACCGGCCCTTGCCGCCCGAGCCGTGGCGGATGGCGAACTGCTCGAGCAGCACCGGGAAGCGCCATTCCAGCACCTCCGGGTCGGTCAGGCGCGAGTTGGTCATGTGGGTGTGGACCGCGTCGGTGCCGTGATAGCCGGTGCCGTCGTTCAGGACGCCCGCGCCATAGCCGCCGCAGATGGTCTCGTAATACTGGTAGCGGGCGTTGCCCCATGTGGTGTTGTTCATGGTCGACTGCGCCGCCGCCATGACGCCGAGCGCCAGGAACAGGGCCGAGGTGACGGCCTGGCTGGTCTCCACGTTGCCCGCGATCACCGCCGCCGGGTACTGGGGCGACAGCATGGTGCCCTTAGGCAGGATGACGTTCAGGGGCTTCATCACCCCCTCGTTCATCGGGATCGCGTCGTCGACCAGGCAGCGGAAGACGTAGAGCACGGCCGCCCGGGTCACCGGCTCGGGCGCGTTGTAGTTGGTGGCGAGCTGGGCCGTGGTGCCGGTGAAGTCGACGGTGGCCGACCGCGTGTCATGGTCGACGGTGATCTTCACCTTGATGGCGCGGGGCTTGCCGTCGAAGTCGGGGTCCATCTCGTAGGTGTATTCGGCGTCCTTCAGGGCCAGGATGCGGCGGCGCACCAGCTCCTCGGCGTTGTTCTGCACATGGGCCATGTAGGCCTGCACGACGTCGAGGCCGAAATGGGCGACCATCTTGCGCAGCTCCGCCGCGCCCTTCTCGCAGGCGGCGACCTGGGCCTTCAGGTCGGCGATGTTCTCCAACGGGTTGCGGGCGGGATATTTGGCCGTGGTCAGCATCTCGTAGACCTCGGCCTCGCGGAAGATGCTTTGGTCCACCAGCTTGAAGTTGTCGATCAGCACGCCCTCGTCCTCGACCACCCGGCTGTCGGGGGGCATCGAGCCGGGGGTCAGGCCGCCCACATCGGTCTGGTGGCCGCGGGCCGAGGTGTAGAACAGCACCCGCGTCCCCTCGTCGTTCCACACCGGCGTCACGACGGTGATGTCGGGCAGGTGGGTACCGCCGTTATAGGGGGCGTTCAGGACGTAGACATCGCCGGGCCGCATGTCCGGGTTCAGCCGCATGATGGTGCGCACCGAGGCCGCCATCGAGCCCAGATGCACCGGCATGTGCGGCGCGTTGGCGATCAGGTCGCCTTCCGCGTCGAAGACGGCGCAGGAGAAGTCGAGGCGCTCCTTGATGGTGACCGAGACGGCGGTGTTTTCCAGCACCGCGCCCATCTGCTCGGCGATCGACATGTAGAGGTTGTTGAAGACCTCAAGCATCACCGGGTCGGCCTCGGTGCCGACGGCGAAGCCCTCGCGGGCGGTGATGCGGTTCAGCACCACGTGGTCGTGGGCGGTGATCCGGGCCTGCCAGCCGGGCTCGATGACGATGGAGGTATGGGGTTCCACCAGCACGGCGGGGCCGGTCAGGGTATCGCCGGGGCGCATGACATCGCGGCGGACGTAGCGGGCGGTGTGCCAGTTGCCGTCAGAGTAGAAATCGGCGGTCAGGGCGGTCTCGATGACGGCCTCGTCGCGGGTGGCGGTGGAGACGGTAGCCTCGGACAGGTCGGCGGCCTCGCCGATCGCCTCGGCGGTGACCGCCTCGATCACCAGCGGCTTGTCGGGCGCCTCGAAGCCGAAGCGGTTGCGATGGGCCGAGGCGAAGCCGCCGAGCATTTCGGCGACCGAGCCGAAGGGGACGCCCAGCGCGGTGTCGGTGCCCTTGACCTTCAGCATGACGGTGCGGACCAGCCGGACGGTGCGGGCGTCGACGCCTTGGCGGGCGACCTCGGCGGCGGCCTCGGCGCCGAGACGGTCGAATTCGCTTTCGGCGGTGGCGCGGCTGGCCTCGTCGAGGGTCGCTTCGACCGCCTGCTCGCGGCTGGCGCGGATGTCGGCCAGGCCCATGCCATAGGCCGACAGAAGCGAGGCCATGGGATGGATCAGGCAGGTCTCCATCCCCAGCGTGTCGGCGATCTGGCAGGCGTGCTGGGCACCGGCGCCGCCGAAGACGGTGAGGCAGTATTCGGTCACGTCATGGCCCTGCTGGACGCTGATCCTCTTGATCGCGTTGGCCATGTTCTGGACCGCGATCTTCAGGAAGCCGTCGGCCAGGTCCTGGGGCGCCTTGCCGACCTCGGCGGCCATGGCGGCGAACCGGGCACGGGTGGCCTCGGCGTCGAGCGGACGGTTCGCGTCCGGGCCGAAGATCGCGGGGAAGAATTCGGGGCGCAGCTTGCCGACCATGATGTTGGCGTCGGTGACCGCCAGCGGGCCGCCCCGGCCATAGGCCGCCGGGCCGGGATTGGCGCCGGCGCTCTCCGGCCCGACGCGCATCCGGGTGCCGTCGAACTGCAGGATCGAGCCGCCGCCCGCCGCCACGGTGTGGATGTTCATCATCGGCGCGCGCATCCTGACGCCCGCCACCTGGGTCAGCAGCACGCGCTCGTATTCGCCGGCGAAGTGGCAGACATCCGTCGAGGTGCCGCCCATGTCGAAGCCGATGATCTTGCCGAAGCCGGCGATCTGCGAGGTGCGCACGGCGCCGACCACGCCGCCCGCAGGGCCGGACAGGATCGCGTCCTTGCCCTGGAACAGGCGCGCATCGGTCAGCCCGCCCGAGGACTGCATGAACATCAGCTTGCCTTCGGCGTCGCCCTCGAAGGCCGCCGCCACCCGGTCGACATAGCGGCGCAGGATCGGCGAGAGGTAGGCATCCACCACCGTGGTGTCGCCGCGGCTGACCATCTTCATCAGCGGGCTGACCACGTGGCTGACCGAGACCTGGGTGAAGCCCACCGCCCGGGCGATTTCTCCGGCGCGGGCTTCGTGATCGGTGTGGCGGTAGCCGTGGACGAAGACGATGGCGGCGGCGCGGATGCCCTCGGCGAAGGCGGCTTCCAGATCGCGTTTCAGCCGCTCTTCGTCGAGCGGGCGCTCGACCTGGCCGTCGGCGCGGATGCGCTCGTCGGCCTCGACGACGCGGGAATACAGCAGCTCGGGCAGCACGATCTGGCGGGCGAACAGCTCGGGCCGGTTCTGGTAGGCCAGCCGCAGCTGGTCGCCGAGGCCGCGGGTGATCACCAGCACGGTGGGGTCGCCCTTGCGTTCCAACAGCGCGTTGGTGGCGACCGTGGTGCCCATCTTCACCCGGTTGACCCGGCCGGCGGGGATCGGGTCGGCGGCGCCGAGGCCGAGAAAGTCGCGGATCGCCTGCAGCGCGGCGTCGGGGTACTGCTCGGGGTTGTCCGACAGCAGCTTGCGCGTCGCGAGCTGGCCATCGGGGCGGCGCGCGACCACGTCGGTAAAGGTGCCGCCACGATCGATCCAGAAGTCCCAGGCGCCTGCGTCCATTCCGTCCCTGCCCTTGCGCGGGGCCTCCGCGCTGCATATTTGTGACTCGACGGCAAGGGCATAGACGAATACCTTAGGCTGGGAAAGACGCGGAGACCGAAATGAGCCTCGTACTGAACGCGATCGCCGACTTCGTCCTGGCGCTGCTGCGTCCGACGCCGGCGCCTGTGCCGATTCCGATCCGGATCGACCGCCGCGACCGGCGGCGCTGACCCGGGCCGGATGATCCTGCGGGACGCCCAGCCGGGTGACCTGACGGCGATTGCGGAAATCCTGAATCACGAGATCCGCTCGGGCACGGCGAGCTGGACCGAGACCCCCAAGACAGATGACGACATGGCGCGCTGGCGCGACGAGCGGCTGGCGCGCGGCTACCCCGTGCTGGTCGCCGAGGAGGGCGGCCAGGTGCTGGGCTATGCCAGCTATGGCCCGTTCCGCGCCGGCGAGGGCTATCGCGAGACGGTGGAGCATTCGGTCTATGTGGCGCGGGGCGCGCGCGGCCGGGGGATCGCCCGGCTGCTGATGGAGCGGCTGATCGCCGATGCCCGCGCGGCGGGGATGAGCCGCATGGTGGGCGGCGTCAGCGCCGACCAACCCGCCAGCCTGGGGCTTCACCGCGCGCTCGGCTTCCACGAGCAGGGGCGGCTGAGGGGCGTGGGCCTCAAGCGCGGCAAGCGGCTGGACCTGTCGCTGATGGTGCTGGCGCTGGACGGCTGACGGGTATCTTTTCGGGGTTTTGGATAATTGGATGGTCCGACGTCCCAATTCGGGGTAGGATGTCCGCTAGATAATTTCGCTAGATAATAGCGAGTCGATTTCATGTGGAATGCCTTTGCAGTGCTGTTTCTCGCCGCGGGCCTGGGTGCTTGCACGATCCAGGAAAGTTACGACGGCGACACCCTGACCGGTCGGACGATCGGAGTCGGCCTTTCGCGTACAGCGGAATGCAACGGCATCCCCCAAGCCATCCGGACTACGACGCTCGGTTTGAACGTCGCGCAGGACGGCGCCTCGCTGGGCTATTTCTCGGCCGACCTGCTGTGCATCCCGCAGGAATGTCGGGCAGTGTTCTTCGTCGAGGATGCCGCCGAGGCAGTGCGCATCCGCGAGATGATCGGAGACCCCCAAGATATCTGTGTTCGACGAAAACCCTAGGGAGGAGAAAATGAAGAAAATCGCATTAATTCTCGCTTTACCGGCCCTGGCTGCCTGTTCCGCCTCGGAGCATGCCCCCCTGATTTTCGGCCAAGCGACGACTCTCGGTGTGTCAGTCGGCGCGGCGGCGACGGGGGCGACACCCGAGTTCACCTTGGGCCTTAAGGACGCGAACATCGCCATCATCCCGACCATCGTCAGACAACCGGATGGTAAGTTCGAGCAGATCGGCGGCAACAACGCCAGTTCTGGCGACCCGGTTGCCGTGAGCGATGGTGGCGAAGACAGTGCGGCTCCGACCAGCAGTGGCCTCACGGAGGACGCCTACTCCACCTTCGGGCAATTCGAGGCCACGACGGAAGGCAGCAAGGTCGGCCTGGGCAAGTTCTTCGCCACGGGTGTCGCGGCGCAGCGCCTTTCCGAGGGTTTCGCTTGCGGGGTGTCCCATGGCACTGAGAAGCGCTGCAACGGTGGCAGCAAGTACACGACCTGGACCGACTAGCGGCGCCGTCTGAAACTTTACGATAAACGAGGCGCGTCGGTCGTGCCGAGCGTCCGGATCAAGCGATAGGAGGTTTGAGAAATGCCTGCCAAAGCAAAACGCGCTTCGAGCGCCGGACATGCCGGCAAGGCCGGGCATGCGGGTCATGCCGGACATGCTGGTCGCGCAGGAACCGCGGGTCATGCCGGCCATGCTGGTCAGGCGGGCCATGCCGGGCATGCCCCGAGCGCGGCGTGGGCGACAGCCGCCGCCGCGATCATCCCCGCCGGCGGCCCCACCGGTGACGATATCCTGGATCTGGCCCTAACCCATAAGGGCGAGAAGTATGTCTTCGGCGCCCGGGCGCCGATGGCGAATGCGGCGTGGAAAGGCCCGTGGGACTGTGCCGAGTTCTGCTCGTGGTGCGTCTTCCAGGTCGCCGGCACGCTCTATGGCGTACGGCCGTCTCACGATCCGGTCAGGGCCGACGCCTTCACCGGCTACTGGGGCGAGGACGCCGCCGCGCGAGGGGTCGCGATCGCTGTCGAGGATGCGCTGCGCACGCCCGGAGCCTGCCTGCTGCGCGTGCCGCAATCGGGACGCACGGGGCATATCGCCTTCTCGGACGGCAAGGGCGGCACCATGGAGGCCCACAGCACCGCCAGGGGTGTCATCGCCCACACCGCCCAGGGGCGGCGCTGGGACATGGGCGTCCTGATCCCCGGCGTGCGCTATTTCGCCGAGGAGGACTTCGTGCCGCTGGAGCCCGCGCCGCCGGTGCTGCGCCTGACCGACCCGATGATGCGGGGGCCCCGGATCAAGAAAGCGCAGGAGGCGCTGGCTGCTCTGGGCTACTCGGTCGGAACGGTGGACGGGATTTTCGGCTCGCAGACCGAAGCGGCCGTGCTGGAATTTCAGATCGACAGAGACCAGGTACCTGACGGCGAGATCGGCAAGGACACGGCCGAGTTGTTGGGTATCGCCTGAGACCCGCGCGCGGGCGGTTATCTCTAGCCCGTGTTTTGCCTAAACTCCCGCGCATGTCGATCTGGACGCGAATCAGGGATGCCGTCGCCGCGCTGGCGCAGGGCGAGCCGCTGGCGGCGGTGCTGGAGAAGCTGCGCACCCCGCCCGAGCGGACCGCCGGCTTCGCCATCGCGGTCATCGCACTGGGCGCCAAGATGGCCAAGGCGGATGGCCGGGTGACCCGCGACGAGGTCGCCGCGTTCCGGCGGGTTTTCGCGATCCCGCCGGAGGAAGAGGCCAGCGCCGCCCGGCTCTACAACCTGGCGCGCACCGAAGTGGCGGGGTTCGAGTTTTACGCCGCCCGCATCGCCCGCATGTTCCGCGGGCGGCGGCGGGTGCTGGAGGACCTGCTGGAGGGGCTGGTCTATATCGCCGCCGCCGACGGCGCCTATCATCCCGGCGAGGCGGCCTTCCTGGGCGAGGTGGCGCGGATCTTCGGCGTCCCGGAGGCGGTGTTCCGGTCGATCCGGGCGCGCCACCTGCCGGGCGAGCATGATCCCTGGGCCGTGCTGGGCCTGGCGCCGGGCTCGGACGCCGCGGCGGTGCGCAAGCGCTACCGCGAGATGGTGCGGGCGCTGCATCCGGACCGGATGATCGCCCGGGGCGTTCCCGAGGAGGCGCGGCGCATGGCCGAGGCGCGGCTCGCGGCGGTCACCGGCGCCTATGAGGCGGTTCAGCGCGAGCTCAAGGCGCGGTCCGCGGCGTCCTGAAATTCGCCGCCGGAGGGCCGCGGAGACCGACGGAAACGGGACGCTGAGACGTTACATCGGGTGACGCAACCCAACACGGTGTGCCCCCATGCAACGACGCAACTTCATCAGGCTCCTGACCGGAACCGTGGCCCTGGCCGCGAGCACCGGGCTGTCGGGATGTGCCTACTACGGGTCGGACTATTACGACACGGGCTACTACGACCCGGCTCCGTACTACGATTACTACTACTATCCGGATGTGAATGTGTACTATCACATACACACTCACTACTACTATTACTATCACCGCAGGCGCTGGCACCGCGTGCGGCGTCTGCCGCGGCACATCCATCTGAACCATCGTCACCGGCGCCACCTGCATATCC
>DATHZU010000052.1:0-2844 GCA_035458445.1 Thermohalobaculum sp.
CTCATGGCAAGATCCTGTCGGCTATTCGCCCCCCAGAATAGCCAGCGCAACGCCTGCGAGAAGCGCCAATAAGTAGAACGTGAACGGGAAGACAGCGCCGGGGGAGGTGGCGCCGGGCGCGGCCCATGCGCTGTGGACCCGCTCCTTTCCCCTCCGTTGCAGGGGGAGGGAGCACCCAGCGGAAACCGGGTCTCGATGTGCCGGCGCATGGCCGGGGCGGATCGCGCCTCTACCGCCCCTTCCAGACCGGATCGCGCTTTTCGGTGAAGGCGCGGGCGCCCTCCAGGTTGTCCTCCGAGCCGTAGAGGATGTCGACGGTGCGGAACTGGCGCTTGGTCATGCGGTTGAGCGCGTCCTGGAATTTCATGTCCTCGGCCTCGCGCACCACTTCCTTGATCGCCGCATAGACCAGCGGCGGGCCGGATTCGAGGAGCCGCGCCAGTTCCCAGGCCTTGGGCAGCAGCTCGTCGGGCTTGCAGATCTCGCGGATCAGGCCCCAGGCTCGCGCCTCCTCGGCGTCGAACCAGCGGCCCGTCAGCAGCAGGTCCATGGCAACATGGTAGGGGATGCGCTTCGGCAGCTTCAGCGAGGCGGCGTCGGCGATGGTGCCCGAGCGAATCTCCGGCAGGGCGAAGGTGGCGGTCTCGGACGCCAGGATCAGGTCGCAGGAGATCGCCAGCTCGAGCCCGCCGCCGCAGCAGATGCCGTTGACGGCGCATATCACCGGCTTGTTCAGATGCGGCAGCTCCTGCAGCCCGCCGAAACCGCCGACGCCGTAATCGCCGTCGACCGCGTCGCCGGCCGCCGCCGCCTTCAGGTCCCAGCCGGGGCAGAAGAACTTGTCGCCCTCGGCGCGCAGGATGGCGACGCGCAGATCGGGGTCGTCGCGGAAGTCGCGGAAGGTCTGACCCATGATCCGGCTGGTCACGAGATCGATGGCATTGGCCTTGGGCCGGTCCAGCGTGACCTCGAGGATGCCGCCTTCGCGGCGGGTCTTGATCGGTTTGTCAGACATGCAATTCCTCCTTCACGCGCTTGCCCAAGAGCAGAGTGCCGGGAAAAACATGGTTCATCTCCGGCTTGGTAACAACGTCTCGGACATCTGACGGAAAACTCCATGCGAGTATGTCGGTATCGAGCTTTCGCGCGACGGAGACCCACTCGTGAATCAGAGTTTCGCTATCCAAATCTTTTTTCGTGTCGTGGTGAGGGACGACGAACCCTAACCCGATCCTATTCGTCGCTGCGTGTGGATCATGCGCTCTTGCATCGCCCAGAGCATCAAGCAGCGGACCGAGCAACCATTTGTCTTTGTCTGACCAATCAAGCTCCGGCCAGTGCGTCTTTGCCTCAATCAGGTCTGTCGCATCTTCCGATTTGATCCATAGATCAGCACGTCCCCACCAGCGCTTGCCGTTCGGCGCAAACTTCCAGATGCCGAAATCTTGCTTGGCGATGTATCCCGCTTGCCATGCAGCGACTGAAACCATGTGACGGTCCATACTTTCGCTATGAACATGCGCAGCATCGGCTTCGTGCTCTGATCTGGTCAGTCGAGCAAATTTCTCGAGGCATTTCAGCCATGCTGCCAAGATCGGGTCCCAATGCGCGAGGGGTTCCCCGGATTTGATTTCATAGCCGCAAATATTCACGGGGGTGCCTGCCTAATTCGTATCAGCGCGTCCGCCGCGACGGCCCCGTAGGGGGTGACCATCAGCGGGTTGATGTCCAGTTCCTCCAGCCGGTCGTCGGCCTCGGCCACATAGGCCTGGAGGGCCAGGCAGACGCCGACCACCGCCCCGATATCCGCCTGCGCCCGGCCGCGATAGCCGTGCAGCAGGGGGGCGGATTTCAGCCCCGCCAGCGCGGCGCGGATCTCGGCCTCGCCGGCGGGGATCATCAGCGTGGCCGCATCGGCCAGCAGCTCGGTCAGGATGCCGCCGGCGCCGATGGTCAGGGTATAGCCGTAGACCGGGTCGCGCATGACGCCGAGGATCAACTCGGCCACCGCGCCCTCGACCATGCGCTCGATCAGGTATCCGGAGGCATAGTCCATGCCGCGGGCGGCCGCCGCCACATCCTCGGCGCTGCGCAGGTTCAGGCGCACCGCGCCCGCCTCGGTCTTGTGGGCGATGCCCCGGCCCTTCAGCACCACGGGGAAGCCGATCTGTGCCGCGATCCGCGCGGCCTCCTCGGGCGTGGCGGCGATGGCGCCGTCGGGGACGGGCAGGTCGTGGGCGGCCAGCGCGGCCTTGGCCTCGGCCTCGTCCAGGACGCGCGACGCGCCGCCGCCTTCGGCCCCCAGCAGCACCGGCGCGGGCTCGGGGCGCGCCCAGCCCTCGGTGATGGCGGCGGCGGCCTCGGCGGCGGCCAGCGCCTCGTTCAGGCCGTGCATTGGCGCGAGCCCCAGCGCCAGGAACTGGTCCGCGCGGGTCTCGGGCAGGTTCTCGGGCATCGAGGCGACCACCGCGATGCGGCCGCCGGTGGCCTGTTGCGCCGACGCGATGGCCCGCACCGCCGATTCCCAGCTGGCGTCCGAGCACCGGTCGAGGCGCGGGAAATCCAGCACCAGCAGGCTGAGGTCGAAGCCGCAGCCGACCATGGCGGTGAAGGTGGCGGTCATCTCCGCCTCCTTGTTCCAGATAAAGGTGTGGTAGTCGAGCGGGTTGGCCACGGTGACGATCTCGCCGAGCGTCGCCTTGACGCCGGCGCGCTCGGCCGCGTCGAGCTTGCGGAAGCGCAGATCCCGGCCGATGGCAGCGTCGGCGATCAGGCTGGCCTCGCCGCCCGAGCAGGTCATGGAACAGAGATCGCGGCCCGGAAGGGGGCCGTGGACATGCAACA
>DATHZU010000053.1:0-4213 GCA_035458445.1 Thermohalobaculum sp.
CGCACCCTGTCGCCGGAGCAGTACTCGCGCCAGATCGAGGCCCTGAAGCAGGCCAAGAAGGACGAGGAAGCCCGCCGTATCCGCGAGGCCGAGGAAGAAAAAGCCCGCGCCGCACTGGATGCGAAGCGCAAGGCCGAGGAAGCCGCCTCACGCCAGGCCGAGGAGGAGGAGCGCAAGCGCCTCGAGGCCGAGGGCGCCAAATCGGAGGCTGAGCCAACCGAGGCCAAGGCAGAGCCCGAGCCGGAGGCCGAGGCCGCAGAACCGGTGATCGAGCCGGTGATCGAGGGATCGCCGCGCGCACGCGGTGCCGTCCGCCCGGCCGCCCGTGCCGAGATGGACGAGAAGGACGACGACCGCGGCCCGGCCCGCGGCCGGGGCGGTCCCGGCGCGCCGAAGAAGGCACCCCCGTCGCGGAATCGCACTGCGGAAGACAAGCGCCGCACCGGCCGCCTGACGATCTCGAAGCTGGGCGACGAGGAGGGCGGGCGCCAGCGCTCGATGGCCGCCATGCGCCGCCGTCAGGAACGCGAGAAGCGCAAGCTGATGGGTGGTCCGGTCGAGCGCGAGAAGGTGGTGCGCGACGTGCGCGTACCCGATGCGATCACCGTACAGGAACTGGCCAACCGCATGGCCGAGCGTGTCGCGGACGTGATCAAGTCGCTGATGAAGATGGATATCATGGCGACCCAGAACCAGTCGATCGACCCCGACACCGCCGAGCTGGTGATCGAGGAATTCGGTCACAAGATGGTCCGGGTCTCGGAATCGGATGTGGAGAACGTCATCGAAACTGCAACCGACGCCGATGCCGATCTGCTGCCCCGCGCGCCTGTGGTCACCATCATGGGCCATGTGGATCACGGCAAGACGTCGCTGCTGGACGCGCTGCGCAAGACCAATGTGGTCGCGGGCGAGGCCGGCGGCATCACCCAGCATATCGGCGCCTACCAGATCACCACCGAGGACGGCCACAAGATCACCTTCCTCGACACCCCGGGCCACGCCGCGTTCACCTCGATGCGCGCCCGCGGCGCCCAGGTGACGGACATCGTGATCCTGGTGGTCGCGGCGGACGATTCGGTGATGCCGCAGACCATCGAGGCGATCCACCACGCCAAGGCGGCGGGGGTGCCGATGATCGTGGCGATCAACAAGATCGACCGCCCCGGCGCCGACCCGCAGAAGGTCCGCACCCAGTTGCTGCAGCACGAGGTTGTCGTCGAGGCCATGTCCGGCGACGTGCTCGACGTGGAGTGTTCGGCGATCACCGGCGAGGGGCTCGACAAGCTGGTCGAGGCGATCGTGCTGCAGACCGAGATCCTGGAACTGAAGGCCAACCCGAACCGCGCCGCCGAGGGCGCCGTGATCGAGGCCAAGCTCGACGTCGGCCGCGGCCCCGTCGCCACCGTGCTGGTGCAGCGGGGCACGCTGAAGCTCGGCGACATCTTCGTCGTCGGCGAGCAGTGGGGCCGCGTGCGCGCGCTGATGGACGACCAGGGCGAGCGGGTCGAGGAAGCCGGCCCGTCGATCCCGGTCGAGGTGCTGGGCCTGCAGGGCACGCCCGAGGCCGGCGACACCCTGAACGTGGTCGAGGACGAGGCCAAGGCCCGCGAGATCGCCGACTACCGCCAGCGCAAGGCCCGCGAGGCCCAGGCCGCGCGCGGAACGCGCACGACGCTGGACCAGCTTCTGGCCCGGGCCGAGTCCGGGACCGACCTCAAGGAACTGCCGATCGTCGTCAAGGCCGACGTGCAGGGCTCGTCCGAGGCCATCGTCCAGGCGCTGGACAAGATCGGCAACGAGGAGGTGCGGGTCCGCATCCTGCATTCCGGCGTCGGCGCCATCACCGAATCCGACGTGACGCTCGCGGATGCCTCGGGCGCCCCGATCATCGGCTTCAACGTCCGCGCCAACGCCCCGGCCCGCGAGTCGGCGAACCAGAAGGGCGTCGAGATCCGCTACTACTCGATCATCTACGACCTGGTCGACGACGTGAAGCAGGCCGCCTCGGGCCTGCTCAGCCCGGAGGTGAAGGAGAACTTCATCGGCTATGCCCGGATCAAGCAGGTGTTCAAGGTCTCGAATGTCGGCAAGGTCGCCGGCTGCGAGGTCACCGAGGGCATCGCGCGGCGCTCGGCGGGCGTGCGCCTGCTGCGCGACGACGTGGTGATCCACGAGGGCAAGCTGAAGACCCTCAAGCGCTTCAAGGACGAGGTGAAGGAGGTCAATGCCGGCCAGGAATGCGGCATGGCCTTCGAGAACTACGACGACATCCGCGAGAACGACGTGATCGAAATCTTCGAGCGGGAAGAAGTCGAACGCAATCTCTGACGGAGGCGCCGCCGCGGCGGGTCCCCGCGCCCGCCTTCGGGGGAGGGCCAGGGTAGAGGCTCGCGGCACAGGGATTCCGAGGTAGCGCAATGGCCCGCAAGACATTCGACGACGGCCCCGGCCCCTCCCAGCGCCAGCTGCGGGTCGGCGAGACCATCCGCCGGGCGCTGGCGGACGTGCTGATGCGCGGCGAGCATCACGAGCCGGATCTCGACGGCGTTCCGATCACGGTGGGCGAGGTGCGCTGCTCGCCCGACCTCAAGCACGCGACGGCCTATGTGATGCCGCTCGGCGGGCGCGATGCCGAGAAGGTGCTCGCGGCGCTGGGCCGCGCCCGCAGCGAGCTGCGCCGCCAGGTCACCCGCATGGTGAACCTGAAATTCTCGCCCGAACTGCACTTCCGGCTGGACGAAACCTTCGACCGCATCGACGACACCCGCCGGATGCTGGGCGACGAGCGGGTCCGCCGCGACCTGGACCGGGGCTGAACCCCAGCCTTATCGCGCCCCTGACCCGACCACCGCCGGCATTGGAACCGCGAAACCGTTTCCAACCCCGGGAAACGCGGCCATGCCGGCAACAACGGCGGCCTCGATGGCTTTACGGGCCTCGGCGGTTTGCGCCAGATACAACGCCCGGGCGCGGATCGTGCCTTCGACGACGCCTGTGACCAGGCCCAGCGGGTCGTCCATATGCCAGCTTTGCGGCACCGCTGCCGTCTCGATATCGCCGAACTGCGCCTCGGCCAGCGCCGCACTCATCCGCGCGGCATCGCTGAACTGGAAGATGTCCGGGCCGTGCGGCAGCGGCACAGACAGGTCGCCATGGGCCTTGAGCGCCCCGAACAGAAGCCCGAAGCCATTGTCCGGGGCCGGCGCCGCCCAGACGCTGACCGCCGCCCGGCAGCCGGGGCGCAGCACCCGGCGCATCTCGGCCAGCGCGGCGGCCGGATCGGGCACGTGGATGATGCCGTAACCGCAAACCACCGCGTCGAAACTTTCGTCCGGGTACGGCAGCGCCTGGGCATCGCCCTCGACGAACTCGACCTCGGGGATGCGCGCCCGCGCCGATGCGACCGCCTGGGCGGCAAAGTCGAGCCCGACCACCGAGGCACCGCGCGCCGCCGCCGCCTCGGCCAGCATGCCCGGCCCGGTGCAGACGTCGAGCACCCGCATCCCGGCACCGACGCCTGCGGCATCCAGCATCGGACCGACGGACTGTTTGGTCACGTCGGAGAAATGCCGGGCGTAGCCATCGCTGTTGGCCTCCCAGCCGTCGTGCTCGAAGGACCGGAATTCATCCGGCTGGTTGGATTTCTCGATTGCCATGACTTACCTCTGGCTCTCCCCCCGCCATCGTCTTCCGCCAGCGTAGCACGGGCGGTGCCGATGGCCCAAGCGGTCCCGGCCGTTGACCTGGGCAGCCCGACGCGCTATCCGGACGCCCGCCTCGCCGCAGCCCCGGAGCCCGTCCCATGACCTGCCGGATCATCCACTCGCTGACCGAGATCGCTGGCGGCTACCAGGCGCTGCTGGTCGATCTGTGGGGCTGCTACCACAACGGGATCACGCCCTATCCCGCCGCGATGCGGGCGCTGGCGGCGTATCGTGCGCAAGGCGGCATCGTGATCCTGCTGACCAACGCGCCGCGCCCCGCCTACAGCGTGCAGAAGTTCCTGGACCGCATCGGCGCCGACCCGTCGAGCTATGACGGTATCATGTCCTCCGGCGCCGCCTGCCGCCGGGCGATCCGGCATGGCGAATATGGCGACCGGTTCCACTATGTCGGCCCGCCCCGCGACCTGCAGTCTCCATGTCGAAGTAGGCGCCGCCGAGTTGCCGGGCGAGTGTCGTTTTGCCGGACTGGCGTGGCCCGATCAAAG
>DATHZU010000054.1:0-9909 GCA_035458445.1 Thermohalobaculum sp.
ATAGCCTGCATGGCCGTTGAAGCCCCGGATCGACAGCGCGTCCAGGAGCTCGATCCGCGCCACCGGCACGCCCGTCTGGATGGTCTGGATCACGGTGTCGACCGCATCCTCAAGTCGCTCGAAGGCGCAGGTCGCCGCCGAAACCGCCTCCGGCACGCCGTGCAGCCGCAGCGTCAGCTCGGTGATGATTCCGAGCGTCCCCTCGGAGCCGACGAACAGCTTGGTCAGATCGTATCCGGCCGAGGATTTGCGCGCCCGGCTGCCGGTGCGGATCACCCGCCCGTCCGCCAGCACCACCTCCAGCGCCATCACCGCCTCGCGCATGGTGCCGTAGCGCACCGCGCAGGGTCCCGAGGCCCGGGTCGCCGCCATGCCGCCCAGCGAGGCGTCGGCGCCGGGATCGACCGGAAAGAACAGGCCGGTATCGCGCAGATGCTCGTTCAGCCGCTTGCGGGTGATGCCGGGCTGGACCACCACGTCCATATCCTCCTGATGCACCGCCAGCACCTGGTTCATCTGGGCGAAATCCAGGCTGATCCCGCCCCGCACCGCCAGCACATGCCCCTCCAGCGAGGTCCCCTGGCCCCAGGGCACGATCGGGCAGCCATGGGCGTGGCAGGTCCGCGCGATCAGCGCGACCTCCTCGGTCGAGCGGGGCCAGATCACCGCGTCCGGCAGTGTCGCCTCGAAATAGGCCTCGTTCCGGCCGTGCTGGGTGCGCATCGCCTCGGACCGGCTCAGACGGTCACCGAAATGCGGCGCGAGTTCCTCCAATGCGCTGTCGATGCTCATGCCGGTCTCCCTTGTCCTGCCGCCGGATAATCTGTTCTATTCCTGCCCGCAATGCCAGGCGAGGGGAACATGCCCGACAACGACGACGATTTCCAAGCGGCCCCGATCCGCACCCGCCCGCGCCGGGTTCCGCCCGAGTGGATCGACTACAACGGCCACATGAACGTGGCCTATTACACCATGGCCTTCGATCATGCGCTGGACGAGGTCTTGAATCCTCTCGGCCTCGGCGAGAGCCTGGTCAGCGATTTCCGGATGGGTCCGATGGCGCTGCAGACCCAGATCCACTACCTGGGCGAGTTGCTGGAGGGCGCCGAATTCGCCTGCGACTTCCAGCTGCTCGATGCAGACCCGAAGCGGGTTCATTTCTTCATGACAATGATCAACCTCGAAACCGGCGAGCCGGCCGCGACCTACGAGACCTTGTCTATGAACGTGGATCTCGAGGCACGCCGCTCGGCGCCCTATCCGGACTGGGCGCAGCGGCGCATCGCCCGGCTGCTGGCGGCCCATGCCGGCCTGCCGCGCCCGCCCCAGGCCGGGAACCCGCTGGGAATCCGCAGAAAAGCGTAAGCCGCCCCCTTCCTCGCCGCCAAGGATCGTCCTAGGCTCGGATCGCAGCAGCGCCCGAGCGGCAAAGGACACATGCGCGACAACGGGAAACATCGCTATGTCAGGCTGATGCGGGCAGGGGCCTGGAAAACCGGCCACCGCCTGCGCCGCCCCGAAGTGCTGAGCCAGCTCGCGCTCTGGCCCATCGCTGTTCTGATCGGCATCGCCACCGGCTATGCGGTGATCCTGTTCCGGGTCTCGATCCATTGGCTGCAAACCCGGTTCTACGGGGCCAGCGACGAGATCATCCATTCGGTCGCCGCGGCGCTGCCCTGGTATCTGGTGCTGCCGATCCCGGTGATTGGCGGGCTGGCGGTGGGGCTGATCCTGACGCTCGGCACCCGCGACGCCCGGGCACGCGGCGTCGATGCGGTGATTGAGGCGGGGGTGCTGGGACGTGGCCGGGTCGACCGCAAGGTCGGCATTTCCTCGACGCTGGCGGCGCTGGTGACGCTGTCGACCGGCGGCAGCACCGGGCGCGAAGGCCCGGCGATCCATCTCGGTTCGGTGCTGGCCTCCTGGGTGTCCCAGCGGCTCAACGCGCCGACGGTGACCGCGCGCGACATCCTCGGCTGCGCGGCCGCCGCGGCGGTGGCGGCCAGCTTCAACGCGCCGCTGGCCGGCGCCCTGTTCGCGCTGGAGGTGGTGCTGCGCCACTACGCGATGCATTCCTTCGGGCCGATCGTCATCGCCTCGGTCGCGGGCGCCGTGGTCAGCCGCATCCACCTGGGCGACATCACGGAATTCACCCTGCCGGCGCATTCCATCGGTTTCTACTGGGAGATACCGGCCTTCATGATCCTGGGCCTTCTTTGCGGTCTGGTCGCCGTGGCGATGATGCGCAGCCTGTTCTTCGCCGACGGCGTCGCCGACCGGGTGCAGCGGCGCCTGCGGATTCCCGACTGGCTGCGTCCGGCGGTGGCGGGGCTGCTGCTGGGCCTGATCGCGCTCGAATTCCCGCATATCATCGGGGTCGGCTACGAAACCACTTCGCTGGCGCTGACCGCGCAGGTCACGTTCTTCTCGGCGGTGGTCTTCGCGGCGGTGAAGGTGGCCGCCGTGGCGGTGACCTTCGGCGGGCGAATGGGGGGCGGGGTATTCTCGCCCTCGCTGATGCTGGGCGCGCTGACCGGCTGCGCCTTCGGCGAGGTGGCGATCGCCGTCTTCCCCGAGGTTTCGGGCGGCCAGGGGCTCTATGCGCTTGCCGGGATGGGCGCGGTCGCCGGCGCAGTGCTGGGCGCGCCGATCTCGTCGACGCTGATCGTCTTCGAGCTGACCGGCGACTGGCAGGCCGCGATTGCCGTGATGATCACAATTTCGCTGGCTTCGGTGGTCTCGGGGCGCCTGGTGCGGCGTTCGTTCTTCCTGACCCAGCTGGCGCGGCGCGGACTGCACCTGTCCGACGGCCCGCAGGCCTATATCGCGTCGACCATCCCGGTGCGCGACCTCATGCGCCTGCGCGGCGCCGATGACGGCGCGCCCGACACCGTTTGCCACGAGTTGATCGCGCAGGGGGCGTGCCTGGGCCGCGAGGATATGCTCGAGGCGGCGTTGCCGCTGTTCGAGCGTTTCCAGGTCGCCTTCCTTCCGGTGGTCGACGGCACGCCGACCGGGACCGCCGATACCGAACTGCTGGGCGCCCTGTTCCGGGCCGATGCGCTGCGTGCCTACAGCCGGGCGCTCGAGGCGCGGCTGCGCGAGGAGCACGGCTGACCCGGCGGCGCGCGGATTGACCCCGGTCAATTCCCTGCGCGGGGAGACCGGATAAGGAATCCCCATGCAATGGATCACCAGATTCCAGGCGGCTGCCGGCCGCTGGGGCCTTTGGGCGGGGCTCGCGGCGGCCGTCGCGGCGGCGGCGACCCCGCCGCCCGCCGGAATTCCACATGCCGCATGGGTCACCGCCGGAGTAACCCTCTGCATGGCTCTCTGGTGGGTGACCGAGGCCCTGCCGCTGGCGGCGACCGCGCTGGTCCCGGTGGCGGTGCTGCCGCTGCTGGGGGTCATGCCGCTCGAGAGGGTCGCCGGGGCCTATGGCAACCCGCTGATCTTCCTGTTTCTCGGCGGCTTCCTGATCGCCCGGGCGATGGAGGCGACGGGGCTGCACCGGCGGGTCGCCATGGCCATCATCCGCCGTGCGGGGCGCGACCCGCGCGCGGTGATCGGCGCCTTCATGGCCGCGACCGCGTTCCTCAGCCTCTGGATCAGCAACACCGCCGCCGCCATGGTGATGGCGCCCGTCGCCGCCTCGGTCGCCGCCAGCCGCGAGGACCGGAGCGACGGCTTCGCGCCGGCGCTGCTGCTGGGTACCGCCTTCGCGGCGACCATCGGCGGCATGGGCTCGATCATCGGGACGCCGCCGAATGCGCTCTTCGCCGGCTACATGCGCGAGGCGCATGGGGTCGAGATCGGCTTTGCCGGATGGATGGCCGTCGGTCTGCCGGTGGTGGCCGTCCTGCTGCCGCTGGCCTGGGTGATGCTGACCCGGGTCAGCTTCCGGATCGCCCCCGGCGGCCTCGCGCCGGTCGCAGCCCCGCCTGGCCCCGCCAGCCCCGCCGAGCGCCGGGTGGCGATGGTCGCGGGAGCGGCCGCGCTCGGCTGGATCCTGCGCCCGGCGGTCCAGCACTATGTCCCCGGGCTGGCGCTCAGCGACGCGGGCATTGCGGTGGCCGCGGGATTGGCGCTGTTCGCGGTGCCGTCGGGCGAGGGCGGCCGGCTGCTCAGCTGGCCGCAGGCTGCTGAATTGCGCTGGGACGTGCTGATCCTGTTCGGCGGCGGGCTGGCGCTGGCCGCCGCCATCGCCGACAGCGGGCTGGCGGCCTGGATCGGCGGCGCGGCCGAGCGGCTGCACGGCCTCCCCGCGGCGTTGCTGATCGCCGGGGTCGCAGTGGTGATCGTCTACCTGGGCGAGCTGGCCTCGAACACCGCCATGGCGGCGATCTTCCTGCCCATCGCCGGGGCGGCAGCGCTGGGGCTGGGCATGGATCCGGTCGCCTTCACCCTGCCGGTGGCGCTGGCGGCATCGATCGGCTTCATGCTGCCGGTTGCGACACCGCCGAATGCCATCGTGCTGGCCCATCCCTCGGTGACTGCCGGCGCCATGCTGCGCGCCGGCGCTCCCCTCGACCTGATCGGACTGTTCGTGGCGCTCGCCGCGGGGATGGCCCTGGGGCCGCTGGTTTTCTGAGCGGCCAACGCCCCCAACATGGCTCCGGTGAGGATTACAACGCCTCGACGGTCGCCTTGTCGGCATAGAAGGCCACATAGCCGGCGATCGCCGCGGCGCCCGGCAGCGGCGATTCGTAGGACCAGGCGGCATCGGCGATGCGGCCCGACTTGGCGGCCAGGTGGTAATGGGTCGCCTCGCCCTTGTGCGGGCAGGTGGTGCGCTTGTCCGAGGGATCGAGAAACTCCATCCCGGCATCGCCGCGCGGAAAATAGACCACGGGATCGTGACCCTGCTCGGACAGGATCAACGCCTTGCTCGTCTCGGCGATGACGGCGCCGCCGGCGCGCGCCACATAGACGCCCTTGCCAGGCGCGATCGTGAATTTCTCGGACATGGACGCTGCTCTCCCAAGACGAATGCCACTTGGCCGCTTCGGCCCGCCTCTCCTTACGACATTCCAACCGCAAGGGCGAGAGCGGTCAACCGCCGAGCGGCCGGCAGGCCCGCGCGAGCCACTCCAGCACTGCGGCATCGCCCCCTGCGTCCAGCCCGGCGCCGATCTCGCGCAGCACCCGCGCGTGATAGGCGTCGAGCCAGCCGGCGTCGTCGTGGCCCAGCAGGGTGCGGTCGATCAGCCGTCGGTCGATCGGCGCCAGAGTCAGGGTCTCGAATCCCAGCATCGGCCGGTCGCCGCCCGCCGGCACCGACGGTTCGGTCACCGCCACCAAGTTCTCGATGCGGATGCCGAACCTGCCCTCCTGGTAGTATCCCGGCTCGTTCGACAGGATCATCCCCGGCTCCAAGGTCACGTCGCCGCCGCGGCGCGAGATCCGCGCCGGGCCCTCGTGGACGTTCAGATAGGCCCCCACCCCGTGCCCGGTGCCGTGGTCGTAATCCATCCCCGCTTCCCACAGCGCGCTGCGCGCCAGCGCGTCCAGGTCTCGCCCCGCGACGCCTGTGGGCCAGCGCGCGCGGCTGAGCGCGATCATCCCCTTCAGAACCAGCGTGAAGGGCCGGACCGCCGCCGGATCGGCGGCCCCGACGGCGACGGTTCGGGTGATGTCGGTGGTCCCGTCCTGATACTGGCCGCCGGAGTCGACAAGCAGCAGCTCGCCCTGACGCAGCGCCCGGTTCGACTCGCGGCTGACCCGGTAATGCACGATGGCGCCGTTCGGCCCGGCGCCGCAGATCGTGTCGAAGGAAATATCCAGCAACGCACCCGTGGCGGCGCGGAATCCCTCCAGCGCCTTCACGATGTCGATCTCGGTCAACGCCTCGCCCCGCGCCACCGCGTCGTCCAGCCAATGCAGGAACCGGACCACGGCCGCGCCGTCGCGGCGATGGGCGGCGCGGATGCCGTCCAACTCGACCGCGTTCTTCTGCGCCTTCGGCAGCAGGCAGGGGTCCTCGCCCCAGTCGAGCTTCGCGCCCGCGTCCTCCAGCCGCGTGGCGATCCACAGCGGGCAGGTGGCGCGGTCCAGAAGAACGGTCCGCCCGGCCATCGCCTTCAGCCCCTCGGCCAGGTCGCCGGGTGGCGAGATGCCGACCTCGTTGCCCAGATGCTCGCGAACTTCGCCGCCGATCTTGTCGGGTTCCATGTAGAGCGTCACCGACCCCCCGGCATGCAGCACCGCAAATCCCTGCGCCACCGGCGAGCGGGGCAGGTCGCCGCCGCGAATGTTCAGCAGCCAGGCAATGCTGTCGGGCTGGGTCAGGACGGCCGCTTCCGCCCCGCTCTCTGCAAGTGCGGCGCCGATCCGGCGGCGGCGCTCGGCGGCACTCTCGCCAGCGATCGCCTCGGGCTGCACATGCACCGCGCCCATCGGCGGCGGTGGCTGGTCCCGCCAGATTTCGTCGACGGGGTTTGCCTCCAGCGGCAGCAGCCGGGCGCCGCATTTGCCTGCGGCCTTCTCCAGCCGATCGATCTCGGTGCGCCCGTGCAGCCAGGGATCGTAGCCCAGCACCTTCCCCGCCGTCAGCGCACCTTCGAGCCATCTGGCGACACTGGTCTCGTGTACCGGGACGACTTCGAAAACCTCGGTGTCGGTCTGCCCTGCGGCCTGCAGGGTGTAGCGCCCATCGACGAACAGCGCCGCCCGCCCGGACAGCACCACCGCTGTCCCCGCCGAGCCGGTAAAGCCGGTCAGCCAGCGCAGCCGCTCGTCGTGGGGGGCAACGAACTCGCCCTGGTGGGCGTCGGCCCGCGGAACCAGGACGCCGTCGATCCCGGTGGCGTCGAAACGCTCACGCAGGGCGGCGACGCGGCCGGCAACCGCCGCGCGGTCCGAATCGGTCTCGAAGCTCTGGAACATGTACCCGCCCGTCTGGAAATCGCCGCCACATGCTGGCCTTCCAGCGGGGTCCGGCGCAAGGACTATGTCGCAACCCGGCCTGGCTCGACCCAAACGGGCGAGCGTCCGGGATCGGGGTCCGCTATCCGCCCTGCGGCCAGGCCAGCCAGGCGCCGGCACTCTGGGCCAGCTCGTCCGGACCGAAGCCGATCAGCAGGCTCATGCGCACGCCGGCCGCGTCGGTGGCGTAGATCCGCTCGGCCAGCCGCCCGCGGCGGTAGCCGACCGGAATGCTGCTGCCCTCGAACACCCGTCCGCCGCCTGCAAGGCGCAGCGTCACAGCATTGTCCACGCCTCGGGTCAGCCAGGCTACCGGCCCTGACAAATCGCGCAGCAGTGTCTCGCCGTCCGGCCCGTCCTCGGCAACCAGCAGCAGATCTATCCCGAGGGCGGCGGCCCTTAACCGCGCGCTCGTGCCGGTCGCGTAGACGATCTGGTCACGCGGCACGGTGACAATGCTGTCCAGCGCGACCACTCGGCAACCGCAGATCGCCGAGTCCGGCGGCAACTGCGCCAGGCATTGCGACAGCGCTGCAGCGACCACCGTGGCGCGCCCGATAGCGGCCTCGCCCGACGCGCCCGAAGCCATGGCCAGCGCAGGACAACTCTCCTCTGGCGCCCCCCGGGCAAGTGCGCGCGGTGGGGTTGCGGCCAGAAAGCGCCGCCCCGCGTCGGTCGAGGTCAGGAACGGCAGCGCATCGACCCCCGCCCATTGCGACAGCGGGTTCCGGTAAAGCCGTTCGGCGTCGATCCGCGCGGCTGTCAGCTGCGCGAGCGCGACGTCTTCCGGCAAGATCGCGGCAATCACCGGAGGCCGCTCCGGCACCAGCATTTTCTGGCTGTGCAGCGCCTCGCCCAGTCGTGCGCGCGCCGAATCGGCGCCAAGGTTTGGCGCAGCGCAAGCTGCCGCCAACCCCATCGCGGCCATCAGCAGGTAGGGCTTTCTCTTCATGTACCACCTCATGAAAGCCCGATTATACCTGAAAGTTTATGGCTTGTGACGTTAATTGGATGCATTTTTAGATTGTGGCAGAAGGATGGCGGAAATATAGTGAGATTTGGGATGCGAGGTGATTCAATGCGGGATGGAACAGTGACGGACTCAGGCTCGGGCGCCGACAGCGCCGTTTCAGGCCATGTGAAATGGTATGATGCAGTAAAGGGTTACGGCTTCGTTGTACCCGAGAACGGCGGCTCGGACATCATGGTCCACGCTTCCTGCGTCAGGGCGTTCGGCAAGGTTGCACTTACCGAAGGTTCGCGAATCAGCGTGATCGCGGCGCAGGGCCAGCGCGGGCTGAACGCGGTGGAGATCGTCGATCTCGAGGAGGTCGGGCCTCCGGTCGCCAGCGGATTTGCCGAGTCGTCGCGTCCGACCGAGTTCCTGGGGTCGGATATCGAGGTCGGGCCCCTGGTGCCGGCGCGGGTCAAATGGTTCGACAAGCAGAAGGGTTTCGGCTTCGTCAACGTCTTCGGCAGGCCTGAGGACGTGTTCGTGCATATGGAGACGGTCCGGCGCTGCGGCTTCCAGGACCTCGCCAGCGGCGAGGGCATGGCGGTGCGCACCTTCCGGGGTCCGCGCGGCGTGATGGTGGCCGAGCTTAAGCTGTGGGAAGCCGCTTCGGCCGGGCCGGACGAGGCCTGAACCAATGACCGGGCGCGTTCTCGGCGCCGCGATCCTCGCCGTCGTGCTGGCAATGTCGGCGCCTGCGTCGGGCGATCCGGTCTGCGATCCCGCCACCGTGACGCTGATGGCTGCAAGCGGCGCCCAGACCTTTCGGGTCGAGATCGCCGACGAGCCCGCCGAACAGGCGCGCGGCCTGATGTTCCGCCCCTCGATGCCCGCCGATGCCGGGATGCTGTTCATCTTCGATCCGCCCCGTCCTGCCAGCTTCTGGATGGAGAACACCATGCTGCCGCTGGACATGGTGTTCATCGACGACACTGGCCGGGTCGAGAGCATCGCGGTGCGTGCCGACACCTATTCGCGGCGCGTCTCGGCCTCGCAGGGCCCGGTGCGCGCGGTGCTGGAAATCAATGCCGGTCTGTCACAGGAACTGGGCATCGCGCCCGGCACCCAGGCCGTCCATGCCGCCTTCCGAGCGGCGCCGGACGGGTTCAACTGCCCCGACTGATCTGCCCCGATCCGGCCGCTCACCGCAAACCGTCTTGTGAGCCGCCCCGCCATGCGCTACTTGCAGCCCTGCGGGGCGTAGCGCAGCCTGGTAGCGCGTCGGTTTTGGGAACCGAAGGCCCCCGGTTCGAATCCGGGCGCCCCGACCAAAGGCTTTTGACAGTTCGCGCCAGGCCCACAGCGGCGTGGGGCGATATCCCTGCTGCGCAAAAACAAACGCCGGTGCCACCTCCGATCTCGGCGCCGCGCTGACAGGCGGTCCTTCGGAAGCATCCTACCGGTTTGTGATTTTCGTCACAGACAGTGCGCCCGACTCGGTTAGCGTGACGTTCATGCCGTCGAGGCCGTGCCTTCTCTGACCGCGCCGTCGCAACTGTCACGCCACAGCGCAGCACTGATGCCGGAGCTTCGGCCGATGCCGATGATGTTCTCGTATTCCATCGGTTGACGGCAATGCGTAAGAAATGGGGGAACCAGACCATGACAATCACTGACAAAGCCCGCCAGTTTTTCGACGCCTGCGAGACAGGCAAAGGATGGGCCGTATGCAAGGCGTGGTGCCATGACGGGGCAACGTTTTCGTGCCAATCCGATGCGCTCGCCGACGTGACGACCATCGAGGGCTACACCGCCTGGACGGCAGGCCTGCTGACGCCTCTGCCGGACGGCAACTATGAATTGAAGGCCTTCGCGACCGATCCCGACAGCAACACGGTGATCGGCGCCGCGGTCTTTCGCGGCACGCATACGGGCGAGGGCGGGCCGGTGGCGCCCACCGGCAGACCGGTCGCCGCCGAATATGCCTATGTGATGAAGTTCGACGGCGACAAGATCCGGCACATGACCAAGAT
>DATHZU010000055.1:0-3431 GCA_035458445.1 Thermohalobaculum sp.
CCGCAGCACTTCCACCGCGGCCGCGCGCTCCGGCGCGGGCGTATCCGACAGCAGCAGCGTGACCCGCGCCTGGCATTCCTCGACCGACAGGTTCTCGACCTGCGGCGCTCTGGCGTCGCAAAGATGGCGCATCATGGCGACGCTCCCTCCCCATTGCGGCAGCGAGTCTGCGATTTGGTCCAGCAACGTGCCGCGTGGGGATGCGAAGGCCTCGAGGACCTTGTTGCCGCGCTGCTCGGCGACATTGTCGCCCAGCCAATTCGCCGAGGCGCTGAGCGCATCCGCGGCCGCGGCGTGGGACGGCGCGGAATCCAGCGCCTCGGCGCCCAGCGACCGCGCCTCGCTCCACAGCTCCCGGGCCTGATCGAGCGCCCTGCGCGGTACCATGTGGTTGTATTCGTCGCCGCGCAGCACGACCGCCAGGTGCTGGTTCAGATTGGCCTGCGCGACCCGCGCATGGACCGAGTCCGGATAGGCCGCGCGCCAGGCCGGCACCATCTCCACCACGACCGGGTCCAGGGTATAGAAGGCGGCATAGGGCCTGACTTGATCGCTGAGGTCGATCTCATGCCTCAAGAACGCCTGGTACTGATTTTCGAAGGTCTGCTCGATCGCGTCGATATCGCCGCCTCGCACCAGGACGTTCGCGTCCTCGAATAGCCCTGCGCGGGCCGGGTCCTGCACGGCGGCCGCGTACAGCAGGGCCGCAGCGATTCCAATTGCCTTGCAACACCGGGTGACCAAAGACTTTCGCATGACAAATCCGCTCCGATGGATAGAGAGATCAGCTTGGGCGTGTCCGCCCAGCCTGTCAACGGGGCGCAGGGTCCGGACATGACGGTGTCCCGAGGCGCGACCCGAAAGCGCAGGGCCGGTCGATTCCGTGCACAGATGATGGATGGCGAAGGCCGCGAAATCCGGTGGTACGCCCAACGGGACTCGAACCCGTGTTTCCGCCGTGAAAGGGCGGCGTCCTGGACCGCTAGACGATGGGCGCACGGATCCGGTGTCTTTGGTACGCCCTACGGGACTCGAACCCGTGTTTTCGCCGTGAGAGGGCGATGTCCTGGACCGCTAGACGAAGGGCGCGCGGTGGCGGTGTAGATAGCGGGTCGGCCCGGACGTTGCAAGCCGGATTCTCCGATTCCGGTCTCGGAGCGCACGACCCCGCGGGTCGGGCTCTCGGGCCCGGTTTGCGGTGCCAGCAAAGCGCGCCGACCGAGGCTCTCGAAGCGGGACGCTACGAAGTCAAATATATGTTTCGAAACGGGTATCCGTGGAGTGTCGCAATGGCACCGAACATGGCTGCACATGGATTTGCGCATCAAGAAGCGGGCCGGAGGTTGGGCCAAACAAAGGTGGTCCGGATTTCCGGGGTGACCTCTGCCGAAGCGGATCGAGGCGCCTGAGGCGGTGAATAACCAAGCCATTGATAAAGCCGCTCAGCGCGCGTCATTGGCGACCATGGAGTCTATTGCGCCGAGCGCAAGCTGCCCCGCCATACGTACCTGTTCGACGGCTTGATCGATGCCGGTCAGGTTCGTGCAGGCCAGCTCCAGCTCGCTCGAGCGCTGAGACAATCCGGCAAAGCCGAGTTGCCCGGCTTCAGAGACCATCATATGCGCGGTGCGCTTCAGTTCCGATAAGTCCCGCTCGCCGTCGGTTCGCGCCGCGATCAGCTTGTCGATGTTCTCGGCAAGTCGGATCAGACTGTTATCCACCCACTGGGAACCCATTAAGGCGCGAGCCTCGTCGAGCGCCTCCGCGCGATGAACGGGCGGGCCGGCGCCGGGTGCATGCGACTTTGCGCTCTCTTCCAGCCACCGGGTGACGACACCGGATAGTCGGTCAATTCTGAAGGGCTTGGTGATGCAATCATTAACTCCGGCCGCCGCGAACTCCTTCAGATGTTCGGGCAGCACGTTGCCGGTCAAGGCTATGATCGGCACAGCACTCTCGGGGCCGCTCCGCTCGCGAATTCGCAGGGTTGCGGTTAGCCCGTCCATGCGCGGCATCTGCAGGTCCATCAGGATCAGATCGTAGGAACTTCGGTCGAGGGCCGCCAGCGCCTGGTACCCGCCCTCAGCCACAGCGACCTCGTGTCCATCCAACATCAGAACACGAGAAACGAGTTCCTGGTTCTGGAGGGTGTCCTCGACGAGCAGAATCCGGGCGCCGGGGGGGGCGGAACTCACAGATATCCGAGATCGCGTCGTCGAGCATCCGCTTGGTCGGCGAGCCGGTGAATATTCCGATGCGCCCTCCCTTGTTGGCGCACTGCATACGCGTGAGACCGCTCAGACCGTTCATGCCCGCCATGTTGTAATCCAGCAGGACGACGTCGAATGCGCCATGCTCGCCCACGAGCGCGATCGCATCGTCAAGATCTCCCGCGGTTTCAATGGCTATGTCGTGGGTCGTGGATAGGAATACCGAAAGCATGTCCAGGATCATCTGGTGATCATCGGCAATCAACACGCTGATCGGTCGGCTGTCGGATTGCATGTTTTGCCCGCCTATTGGTGATTCAACCATCTCTTGTGGAGAGGTATCCATCCAATAGAATACCATCGGGCCGTCTGATCATATTCGTTCGGTTGCGCTGTTGCGCGTAGTTTAACGGAATGGATGACCGAATTTGAGGCGCACCCTGGTCGTCCGCGCCTTCCCTGACGGCAAGTCCTGCCATCGGCAGAACCGCCAGTTCCTCCCGCCGCTCGAACGGTGCAGCGGTGTGACAGGGGTGGTCTTCACCCGGTTTCTGGTCCGGCCGTCACGCGACCATTCGGCTTGGTTTCAGTTGGTCAGCGAACCCTGCCGGCGTCAAGGCGTCGAGCGGCACGCCCGGTTGACCGGCATCCTCAAACCAATCGTTAACGGACACGAACAACCCCGGGTCGACGGAATCCCGCCCTGGAACTACACTGAAACCGTGTAGCCGGGACTCCGCTTGCGCCCTGTTCCGAGCGCAGCCCCTCGGTTTCTGCACCACACGCCCTGCCTCCGCGCCGCGCCATCACCCCGTAGAGCTCCGGCTTCGGCGCATCGAGCTGCCGTCAGGCGACCAGCATGTCCCAGCCGGCGCCATCCCACATGAACCGATCGCCGTCGACCTCGGCATAGACCGTTCCGGCGGCGGTGCCGCCCGCGTCCGAGTAGACGTTGAACCAGGTGTTCGAGGCACCGTCCTGCAGCGCGCCGGTGCCCGAGTTGTAGGTGAAGGCGGTCAGCAGCTGGGCCTCCATCTCGCTCTGGTCGACGGTGCCGCTCAGATCGGTATCGACGAAATCCAGCGCCTTGCTGAGATCGATGATGTCGACCACATCCGCAGTCGCACCGACGCCCGCGCTGGCATCGCCGTCGTAGAACCAGATCGTGTCGGTGCCGTTCGAGGCGAAGTCGGCCTCGCCTCGGAAGCTGTCGCTGAAGTC
>DATHZU010000056.1:0-2146 GCA_035458445.1 Thermohalobaculum sp.
GCTCTGGTAAGGCAGCACGCCCAGCGCGGTGATCGCGTCCCGCTGCCAGCTGCTGGTGGGGTCGTTCGGCGGCGCATCGCGGATTTCGAAATGCAGATGGGCAAAGCCGCTGCCGCTCTCGCCGGTATAGCCGACCAGATCGCCCTTGCTGACCGCCTCGTCGATGTTCACCACCGCCGAGGTCAGGTGCATGTAGTTGCTGTGATAGCACCCGACCTCGCTGCACGAGGTGTGGCCCGGGCGGTAATGCCGGATCTGCACCTAAAGGGTCGCTGTAACTGGAATGATTTCCGGCAATCCTCACGATGCCGTCGGCAATGGCGAAGACCGGCGTCATGACCGGCGTCGCGATGTCGATCCCGCGGTGGAAATCGTACCGGTCGTTCTCCGAGTTCAGCGGACGCGGACCGAAGGGCGAGTTCAGCGGCAGGTCGGTGTGATCCACGCTGCCCCAGCGCTCAGCCGGGCAGCCATCCGAATCGATCCAGCCGGCGGGCGGGTTCTCGGCGATCCGGCCGCACAGCGGCCAGGCCATATCGGGGTCGAAATCCTGTGCGGGCGCGGCGGGTGCAAGCAGGACCTGTCCCAGGACAAATCCTGAAAACGCAAGGAAATTCAATTTCATGACACACGATTCCCCCGGAACTGAAAGTCGGCCGACTTCCGGAGGCCCTCTACCATTGCTTCATCCGGGCATGAGTTTAGCACAAATACTGTCCTGGGCCGATCCCTCCTTTTGGGTATGCGTATGTCTGAATGGCCATGCCCGCCTCTCTTCTCACCATTTGACCTGGCGATCCACTTGGCCCTAAGTACGGGTCGATGAACCATCGTTCCCCAATCCACATCATCGGCGGCGGCATGGCGGGCTCCGAGGCGGCCTGGGCGGCGGCCAATATGGGAGTGCCCGTCGTGCTGCACGAAATGCGGCCCCAGCGCGGCACCGAGGCGCACCAGACCGACGGGCTGGCCGAGCTGGTGTGCTCGAACTCGTTCCGCTCGGACGACGACGAGACCAACGCGGTCGGCCTGCTGCACTGGGAGATGCGGGCCTGCGGGTCGATCATGATGGCCTGCGCGGCCGGGGCCGCGGTCCCCGCGGGCGGCGCCCTGGCGGTCGACCGCGACGTGTTCAGCGCCGCCGTCACCGCGAAGCTCACGGCGCATCCGCTGATCACGCTCGAGCGCGGCGAGATCGCCGGTCTGCCCCCGGCCGAATGGGACAGCGTGATCGTCGCCACCGGCCCGCTGACCTCCCCTGCCCTCGCCCAGGCGATCCGCGAGAAGACGGGCGAGACCTCGCTGGCTTTCTTCGACGCCATCGCCCCCATCGTCCATGCCGACAGCATCGACATGGGACAGGCCTGGTTTCAGTCGCGCTACGACAAGGGCGAGACCGAGGAAGACCGCACCGCCTATCTGAACTGCCCGATGAACCGCGACCAGTACGAGGCCTTCATCGACGCCCTGCTGGCGGCACCGAAGACCGAGTTCAAGGACTGGGAGAAGGACACCCCCTATTTCGACGGCTGCCTGCCGATCGAGGTGATGGCCGAGCGCGGCCGCGAGACCCTGCGCTGGGGGCCGCTGAAGCCGGTGGGCCTGACCAACCCGCACCAGCCGGATGTGAAAGCTCATGCAGTGGTTCAACTTCGCAGGGATAACAAACTGGGAACGCTGTATAATATCGTCGGATTCCAGACCAAGATGAAACACGGCGCCCAGGCCCAGGTCTTTGCCATGATCCCGGGGCTGGAGAACGCGCGCTTCGCCCGCCTCGGCGGCATCCACCGTAACACCTTCCTGAACTCGCCGCGCCTGCTGGACGGTGCCATGCGCCTGAAGGCCGATCCGCGCCTGCGCTTCGCCGGGCAGATCACCGGGGTCGAGGGTTATGTGGAATCCGGCGCCATGGGCCTCCTCGCGGGCCGCATGGCGGCTGCGGAACGGCTGGGAGGCGCCCTGCCCCCGCCGCCGCCCGAAACCGCGATGGGCGCGCTGCTGAACCACATCACCGGCGGCGCCGAAGCCGAGACCTTCCAGCCGATGAACGTCAATTTCGGCCTGTTCCCGCCTCTCGAGGCGGAAATCCGTCAGGGCCGCAAGGGCAAGCGCGACCGCGCGCGCGCCTATACCGGCCGCGCCA
>DATHZU010000057.1:0-2257 GCA_035458445.1 Thermohalobaculum sp.
AGCGCCGCGGCCTGCTCGAGCAGCTCCATGGGCGAGCCGGGCGCCGCCGCCGCGGCCATCAGCCCGCGCGACTGCTCGTAGCGCAGCGCCGCCATGGCGCGCTCGTCGCGCGAGCCGTAGCAGAGCCGGCAGCGGCAGCTCGCGGGGTGGTTCACTTGCCGGCGCGCTCCGCCCGCAGCTCCGCCAGCCGCTGCACGTCCTCGAGGGCGAAGCGGCGGATGCGGCGGCCGCCTGGGGTCGAGTCCTCGATGGCGGGAAGGCTCCCCCGCTTCACCCGGTAGTGGATCGCCTGCGTCGTCACGTCCAGCATCCGCGCGGCCTCGCGTGCGGTGACGGTCTGCCCTGGCATCCGGCGCCCCTTCCCTGCCTTCCGGTTGTCAAAGCTGAATATAACGCGAACCGGGCATGTCCGGTCAACTCGCCAACGCGGGTTATCAATACGGGACGTGGAAAGCGCTTGGATTAGCGGGCGCGGTTGCCTCGCGCCCAGCCGCAGATCGGGCAGCGTCGGGCGTCGCGGCGGACGTGGTGGCACGGGCGGGGGCAAGGACATCCTCGACGCCCTGCGCGCCCGCGCGGAGCTGGACGACGTGTAGCCGCGTCTGGCAAGTCGTCGGGCCGGAACCCGCTCGCTGACGGCCTTGGCGAGTTCGCAATCGAGGTTGCTGAGGCCGCCTAGCAGGCGGTGGCGCACGGCCACCATCATGCTGCGTGCCGCCGCTGCCGCCACTGTCCGACGCTGATCGGAGTCAGGCCGTCGGCTGCGTCGATGACCGGCCCCGCCTGCTCCAGCAGCTCACGCAGCCGCGAGGCGCGGGCGTCGGCGATCGAGACGCCGAGGTCTCGGCTGATCTCGGTGCTGACCAGCCCGACTCCTTCGCGGGCGGGCGCTACGTGGTCCAACGCTTCCTCGGCGAGGCCGGCGGTGCAACGTCTTGGGATTCGAGCGCGACATCGAGGTCTTCGAGATGCGACTCGCCATTGTGGTTCGCCCGCCACCTCGCGGCGGTGTATACCTCTGCTGGCCCGAAGCGCATGTCTTCGGACGAGTCGAGGGAGCGCACCTTGCCACTCTTCATGTACCAGGCGTCCTACACATCCGAGTCGTGGGCGGCTCAGATTGGTGACCCTCAGAACCGGGTCGAGACGGTTGCCCGTCAGGTATGCGAGGCGGTTGGGGGGACGCTGATCGGAGGGTGGTACTGCTTCGGTGACTATGACATCGTCCTGGTCGCGGACGTGCCCAGCAACGAGAGCATGGCCGCAATCGCCATTGCAGTGGGCGCGGGCGGAGCCTTCAAGTCCAGCAAGACCACAGTGCTGATGTCCGGCGAAGCGGGTGTCGAAGCCCTCAGCCAGGCGAGCGCGGTCGTAGAGGCCTATAGCCCCGCGAGATAGCTCGGAATGAGCTCTCGATGGGCAGCGCATCCGCCTGCCGCATGGTGAGTCGTTGAAGCCATCAGGAGCGGCGCTCGCTGCGAGGTGCATCGACCTCCGGGTCGCACCCGGCGCGTAACGACCGGGGCGAACCGTGCGTCCGGCCTAGCCGCCTGTATGGGCCAGCGTGCTGGCGGCGAGCAGCACCGGCTCGTAACCGTCGGCGACGTCGACCTCGGTGAAGCCCTGCTCAGCGCGTTCTCGGGCTGCTCGGCCCATCCGTAGCCGCAGCTTCGGCTGAGACGCCAGCGTCTCGACAGCCGTCGCCACCTCGACGACGTCGCCGGTCGGGACCAGCAGCCCGGTCTCGCCGTCGCCTTGCGCTCTCGCCAGGCTGCCGTGCGGCAGGCGCCGGAGCAGTAGCGGGCATCGCTGCGGGCTTGAAGGCGAGCCCGCAGGCGACGCAGGGGCGGCGAGCGAGGCGGGTCACGGGCAGGATTCTAGCCGCCGGCAGCCGTCACGAGCAGATACGCGAGCCGTCACAGTGCCGCGAAGCGGCGGCAGCGAAAGCGCTAATCAGGCTCACGTCAGCCGAGGTGCCAGTGGGCCGCGGAGCATCGTTGATATTATCAATCTTGCTCGCCTGGTCCTCGGTGGGCGGTGCTGCATCCAGGCGAGCAAGTTTGACATTGTCACTCTTGCTCGCCTGCGGGCGGCGATGCGATCGCGCACCCGACCCACATCTGTCGGTGCGGGAAAATTTCCCGCACCGACCTTCCCTTCGCCCGGCTGCGCCTGCGTCGCTTGCTGCCGTCGATGGCGGGAAGGGTGCGCGAAATTTTCGCGCACCTACAGATGCCCGCGACCGCGACCACGCCGC
>DATHZU010000058.1:0-2046 GCA_035458445.1 Thermohalobaculum sp.
AGCAGTGCCAATGTGCCGGCACCGCCCGCAGCCAGCGCCATCACCGAGCGGCTCGAACGATCGCCGAGATAGCCCCAGAACGGCGACGAGATACTCGACGCCAGCCCGTTGGCGATGATCAGCGCGCCAAGGCCCGCGAGCCCGGCGTCGGTGTTCTGTTGCGCGACCAGCACGTAGAACGGCGGCGCCAGCGCTACCGCGAGCAACAGCCCGCGAATGGTCACGAAGCGGCGAAACGGCCGGTCTCGCACCAGCAGGCCGAGCTGCTGAACGGCGACCGAGATCGCGTTACCGCCGCCCTCGGTGGCCCCGGGCTGCTCCTCGATGGCGGCGAACGCCAGCGCAGCGACGATCCACAGCAGGCCGCCGCCGGCCAGCAGCGCGGCGAACACGCCGATTCCCGAGGCGGCCGGGTCGAACACGGCCAGCCAGGCGCCGAGCGCCAGGATCACCAGGCCCGAGAGGCTCGCACTCCAGCCCATCAGGGTGCCGCGGCGACTCTTCGATATGGTCTTGCCGAGCACGTCCTTGGCCGACACCGAGCAGATGCCGCGCGCCAGGCTGAAGGCCACCAGCATCAGCACGATCACCCAGGCCGCGGCCCTGTCGGCCAGCGCCAGCGCCGCCCAGGCCATGCCGAACAGGCTCGCCGCCGACAACAGCGCGCCCAGCATCCAGACGATTTTGCGCACCGGCAGGTGACGCACCGCGGCGGCGACCAGCAGTTGCGGCAACAGCACGCCGGCCTCGCGAATCGGCACCAGCAGGCCGGTGAAAAACGCCGGCACACCGAGGGCGCCGAACATCCACGGAATCACCAGCTTGGCGCTGGCGATCTCGTCGGCCACCTTGCCGAGCAGGTTGGCGGCCAGGTAGGCGAAAAAGTTGCGCGGCTGATCGTTGCAGGCGGCTTCGGGAATATCCTTGCAGACGCGCGCATCCTCGTCGCCGGTAATTCGGTTGTAAAGCTCTTCGAGCGTCGATTGCATACAAATCCCCGATCGATCGTCGGCCGCATGATAAAGCCTCCCCCCGCCGCGCGCTCCCCTAATTTGGATCTGACCCAAATTGAATGCCCGCACGTAATTTGGGTCAGATCCAAATTAAATGCCGGCACATAACTCGGTGCAGATTTGAATCGATGGAGAGAGGATTTTTTTGGGTTGCGCGGGTGGACCCTCGCTGTCGATGCCATTATCCTGAGCGATTTTCCGGAACCTTCGGCGGAGCGTTAACCTTGTCCATTGCAGAAGCCTCCAACCAGGTCGAAACTCTGATCGGACCCGACGATCCACAGCCGTGCACGATCATCAACCTGTGGGGCAAAAGCCCGGTGCTGCTGGTTTGCGATCACGCCAGCAACCGAATTCCCGCGGCGCTCGACAACCTCGGCCTCGATGCCAATGCCCTGCGCCAGCATATCGCCTGGGATATCGGCAGCCGCAACTTGATCGAGTACCTTTCCTCGGAGCTCGACGCACCCGGCATCATTGCCGGCTACTCGCGACTGGTGGTCGACCTGAACCGCAGCCTCGAAGACGCAAGCCTGATGCCGCCGGTCAGCGACGACATCGAGATCCCCGGTAACCAGCGGATGTCCGAGGTCCATCGCAACCGGCGTATTCGCGACTTTTACACACCTTACCGCCAGGCGATCGACGGTATGCTGACCGGCTTCCGGGAGCGCGGCGTGACGCCGGCATTTATCGCCATCCACAGTTTCACGCCGCAAATGGCCGGCGGCATGTCGCGGCCGTGGCAGATCGGCGTGCTGTGGGACAAGGACCCGCGCATTCCGGTGCCACTGATCCGCAATCTGCGCTCGCGCCCCGAGGGCCTGGTGATCGGCGACAACGAGCCCTACTCCGGCAAGCATCCGGCCGATTACACCATCGACCATCACGCCGAGGCCGCCGGTCTGCCGCACGTGTCAATCGAGGTGCGCCAGGACCTCATCGAAACCGAGGCCGGCGCCGAGCGCTGGGCCGCCATTCTGCACGACGCGCTCAACGAGATCCTCGAGGATCCCGAGCTCTATCAGGTCTG
>DATHZU010000059.1:0-4630 GCA_035458445.1 Thermohalobaculum sp.
AAACTCGTAGAACAGCGATCCTTGCGCCACCTGCCTCGGTCCCAGCATCGTTCCCACCCCATTCAACCCTCTAGGATTGAATCAGCGAGAGACAACTACTTCAACAAAGACTTTTTCAACAGCATCGACCCCGAACCGCCATCCGTAAAAACCGCTGCCCCGTTTGTTGGATCGACGCGATGGCGCCCGATTTCCGTTCGGGAGGCTTTGCGGTAGATTGTGCCCCTCACTGCACCAGGATGCGAGGGTTTCGCGATGGGCATGCGTCAAGAAGAGCGTCGGCTGGCGGCCGTGCTGGCGCTCGACGTCGTCGGGTACAGCCGGTTGATGGCTGCCGACGAGGTCGGGACGCTTGCCCAAATCAAGACCCACCGCAAGGAGCTCATCGACCCGAAGGCCGAGGAACATCACGGGCGGACCGTCAAGCTGATGGGCGACGGTGCCCTGATGGAGTTCGCCAGCGTGGTCGACGCTGTGAACTTCGCTGCCGAGGTTCAGCGCGCCATGGCCGGGCGCAACGCGGCGGTGCCCGAGGACCGGAGGGTCGTCTACCGGATCGGGATCAATCTCGGCGACGTCATGGTCGACGGCGATGACATCTTCGGCGACGGCGTCAACATCGCTGCCCGGCTGGAGACGTTGGCTGCGCCGGGCGGGGTCTCGGTCTCGCAGACGGTGGTCAACCATGTAGCGGGCAAGGTGCCCTGGGGCTTCGAGGACCTCGGCACATGCGAGGTCAAGAACATCCCGAAGCCCGTCCACGTGTTCCGGTTGCGGTTGGAGGGGCCGGTGGCGGGACCGATTGCCGCGCAGCGCGGCGGGCGGCGACGGGTGGTCGCGGCATTGGTTGTCGCTGCGGCCGCCGCCGTGATTGCCGGCCTGTGGCTTCGTCCGTGGGAGGTGCTGCGGCAGCCGGCGGTCGAGCCTGCCATGATCGAGAACATGGCAATGCCCTTGCCCGATCGCCCCTCGATCGCTGTCCTGCCCTTCGCCAACATCAGCGACGATCCGGCGCAAGCCTATTTCGCCGACGGCATCACCGAGGACCTGATCACCGATCTCTCGAAGGTCTCCGGGCTGTTTGTGATCGCCCGCAACTCGGTCTTCGCGTACAAGGGCCGGCCGGTGAAGATCCGCGAGGTGGCCGAGGAGTTGGGGGTCCGCTACGTGCTGGAGGGCAGCGTCCGCCGCGCAGGCGACCAGGTGCGGATCAACGCGCAGCTGATCGACGCCACCACTGGCGGGCATCTGTGGGCCGAGCGCTACGATGGCGCGCTCGGCGACGTTTTCGGGCTGCAGGACGAAGTCGCCAGGCAGATCGTCGGAATGCTGGCGGTGCAGCTCACCCAGGGCGAGGAGGCGCGGCTGGTGCAGGTCGAGACCCAGAGCTCGGACGCCTACGACGCTTTTCTACAAGGCTGGCAGCAGTATCAGCAGCAGACCCCGGATGGGCTGAAGGCGGCGGTCGGGCATTTCCAGCGCGCCATCGAGCTCGATCCCGACTATGCGCGCGCGCGTGCGGCCATTGCCGCAACCTACTGGCAGGTGTTCCGGCGGTTCTGGCATGCTGAGTTCGGCTATCGCAGCGTGCATGGAGCGCGGGCCGAAGCGGAGAAGCTGTTGCTCCGGGCGCAGCGCCAGCCCACGGCGCTCGGCCACCAGGTGGCGACCGCGATGCTGTCGCTGCAGGGGCGCCACACCGAGGCGTTGGCCGAGGGCGGCAAGGCGATCGGCATCGACCCGAACGACGCCGACAGCTATGTCGCGCTGGCCGGGGCGCTGAGCCTGGCCGGCAATCCGGACCAGGCACTGAAGCTGATCGGCAAGGCGATGCGGCTCAACCCGCATTATCCGCCCTACTATCTCTACGAGTTGGGGCTGGCGGAGTTCGGTGCGGGCAACTACGCGGCCGCGGTCGAGGCGCTGGAGCAGGCGGCCGAGCGCAACCCGCAGGACCGCTGGTCGGGTCGGCTGCTGATCGCGGCCTATGGTCATCTGGGACGCATGCAGGATGCAGAGCGGTTGCTCCAGATCTTCAGCCGCAATCCGCGCGGTTACGATCCGCTGACCGTCCGCGCGGTCGCCTATTGGTATCCCTACAAGGAGGCGGTCGACCGCGAGCGGCTGGCCGCTGGGCTGATCGCGGCCAATGTCCCGGATTGAAGACGGGCTGACCTCAGAACTTGCGGACCTCGCCCGGCTGCAGCACCAGCACCTCGACCGGGCTGTCGCCCAGTGCCTCGATGAACTCCTCGGGTGTGCGGTTGACCACCGGGTAGGTGCCGTAGTGGATCGGGATCACCTGCTTGGGCTTCAAGAGCTTGTCTATCGCATAGGCCGCGCCCTCCGGACCCATGGTGAAGGTGCCGCCGATGCAGGCCAGCACCAGGTCGGGAGCGAACATCTCGCGGATCAGCGCCATGTCGCCGAAAACGCCGGTGTCGCCGGTGTGGTAGAGGGTGAAGCCGCTCTCGAACTCGATGACGAAACCCGCGGCCTCGCCGCCCGCGACGTGCCGGAGCGGGTTCGTTAGCCAATCCATGTAGCCCAGCGCCTTGAGATCGACCGAGGAGCTGTGCTCGGCCGGCACCATGTGCACCTTGACCTCGCGGCCGAAGGGCTGGACGTAGCCGCCCTTGCCGAGCGAGAGAACCTTGTCCCCATCCAACCCGCCCATGGCCAGCAGGTTGTTGATCATCTCGTAGGGCGCGATCACCTTGGCACCGGTCAGCTTCGCCAGCGGTAGCAGATCGGCGGAATGGTCGCCGTGGCCGTGGGTGACCAAGATCAGATCGACCGGCCCCAGCGCGGCCAGATCGCGGTATTCCGGCGGAGTCTTCGGGTTGATGGTCAGGTAGGGGTCGATGATGATCACCTTGCCGGAATCGGTGACGATCCGGGTGGTGGCGTGGCCGAGCCACTGGACCTCGACAGCCTGAGCATATTGGGCGCCTGACACAAAGGTCGATGCTACAAGCGCCAGAGCGGCAAGGACGCCCGATCTCTGACCCATCAGCGCCTCCTTAAGGTAGCACCCCCGCCAATCTGACCTGGATGAGTTCGACACTTCGACATCAAAACTATCATGAATTTCGCTCGGATATCGAGAGCAATCCTCCAAGCCCCTTTGGTTCACAATCGGCGCAACGCCGACCTACGCCCTTTGCCAATGACCGAGGCATCCCTCGCTCACCCCCGCTTCGCCAGTTCTCCCGGCAGGGCGTTGGTCCAGGCGGAGATGGTGCCGGCGCCGAGGCAGACGACGATGTCGCCCGGCGTGGCGTGGGCGGCGACGAAATCGGCCAGGCCCTCGGGGGCCTTCAGGGCATGGGCCGAGCGGTGGCCGTGGGCGCGCAGGCCGCCGACCAGGGCGTCGCGGCTGATGCCGTCGATCGGGGCCTCGCCGGCGGCGTAGACATCGGCGATGGCCACCACGTCGGCGTCGTTGAAGCAGGCGCAGAACTCCTCGAACAGGTCGTGGAGCCGGGTGTAGCGGTGCGGCTGGTGCACCGCGATCACCCTGCCCTTCGTCGCCGCGCGCGCCGCCTTCAGCACCGCCGCGATCTCGACCGGGTGGTGGCCGTAATCGTCGATGATGGCGGCGCCGTTCCACTCGCCGACCCGGGTGAAGCGGCGCTTGACGCCGGTGAAGCTGTCGAGGCCCTTGCGCAGCGCCTCCATGGGGATCTTCAGCTCGCGGGCCACGCCGATGGCGGCCAGCGCGTTCAGGACGTTGTGCTCGCCGGGGATCGAGAGGCCGAGCCCCTCGTGGCGCTGCTCGCCGTCGGGGTCACGCACCACCACGTCGAAGAACATCCGGCCGCCGTCGTAGCGCACCTGGGCGGCGCGGATATCGGCCTGGCGCGAGAAGCCGTAGGTCACCACGCGGCGGTCGGTGATGCGGCCGATCAGGCTCTGGACCTCCGGGTGGTCGATGCAGGCCACCAGCGCGCCGTAGAAGGGGATGTTCGACGCGAAGGCCTCGAAGGCGTCGCGCAGCGCCTCGACCGAGCCGTAATGGTCCATGTGCTCGGGGTCGATATTGGTCACTACCGCGATGGTGGCGGGAAGCTTGACGAAGGTGCCGTCGGATTCGTCGGCCTCGACCACCATCCAGCGGCCCTCGCCGGGCCGGGCGTTCGAGCCGTAGGCCTGGATGATGCCGCCATTGATCACGGTCGGGTCCTCGCCGCCGGCATCGAGCAGGGCGGCGACCAGCGAGGTGGTGGTGGTCTTGCCGTGGGTGCCCGCCACCGCGACGTTCCAGCGGAGCCGCATCAGCTCGGCCAGCATCTCGGCCCGGCGCACCACGGGCAGCGCCCGGTCGCGGGCGGCGTCGAGCTCCGGGTTGCCGCGTTTCACCGCCGACGAGATCACCACAACCTGCGCCTCGCCCAGATTGGCGGCGTCGTGGCCGACATGGATGGTGCCGCCGAGCTTGCGCAGCCGGTCGAGGATCGGGCTGTCCTTCTGGTCCGAGCCCTGCACTGCGTAGCCGAGGTTCAGCATCACCTCGGCGATGCCGGACATGCCGATGCCGCCGATGCCGACGAAGTGGATCGGGCCGATGTCGAGGGGCAGTGCGGTCGGCGGGTTCATGTGGGCGTTCTCGTGCGGTTGGCGCCGGATT
>DATHZU010000060.1:0-3216 GCA_035458445.1 Thermohalobaculum sp.
CCTCCTTCACCTGGAAGACCAGCAGCCGATCCGCGGGGATTGTCGCCTTGACCGCCTCGTTATGTGCGTCGAAAGCCTTCGCGAGACCCGCCTTGTCGAGGCCGTCGGGAAAGCCGGTTCGGGAGACGACCCCGACGGCCATATCCATCCACGCCCGCATCTCGTCCGGAATCTGGTCGCGGCCTGCAATGAGCTTGTAGATCGTCGCCGAGAAGCTTTCGACCCAGCTGTCGGTTCTGCGGTCAGTCAGGATGAACCTGGCCGAGGGATAGGCCGCGGCCAGCTCACGGAAGAACCCGGCCGTCGGCCAGTCGACGGCGCTGGGATAGCCGGCGAAAACCGCCTCCCAGTCGGCACGGCCCGCAACGGCGTCCGCCCAGAGGGGCACCTGCGCCGGTTGGTTCAGCAGGACTTCCTCCATGTGGTGGCATGGCCCGAACCCCAACTGGTTCAGCGCCAGCTTCAGCGAATAGGTACCCGTGCGGCCGACACCGGCCCCGATGATTTTTAGTGCCATGATCTCACTCTCTGGAAAACACACATACGACTGCCGCGAGCTTGCCACAGCCCCTTCGCCTTGTAACCTGTTTCCGCATCAGAACCCGACCTGATCCCCGCCCTTCAGCGCCAGCATCTGCCGGGCCTCGTCGGGGCTGGCGATCTCCAGCGACAGGTCTTCCAGGATACGGCGGATCTTGGCCACCTGCGCGGCGTTCGAGGGGGCAAGCTCGCCCTTGCCGATATAAAGGCTGTCCTCGAGCCCCACCCGCACATTCGCCCCCATCGTGGCCGCCATCGTGCAGAACGGCATCTGATGACGCCCGGCCGCCAGGATCGACCAGCGGTACTGATCGCCGAACAGCTTGTTGGCGATCCGGCGCATGTGCATCACGTTCTCCTCGTCTGCGCCGATGCCGCCCAGGATGCCGAAGATCGTCTGCACGAACAGCGGCGGCTTCACCAGCCCGCGGTCGAGGAAATGTGCCAGGGTGTAGAGATGCCCAACATCGTAGCATTCGAACTCGAAGCGCACCCCATGGCCCTCGCCCAGCTCCTTCAGGATGCGTTCGATGTCGGCGAAGGTGTTGCGGAAGATCCAGTCCTTCGACCCCTCCAGGTGCTGGCGCTCCCACTCGTGCTGGAACTCCTGGTAGCGGTTCAGCATCGGGAACAGGCCGAAATTCATGCTGCCCATGTTCAGCGACGTCATCTCCGGACTGGCGCGGACTGCCGCGGCGATGCGCTCGTCCACGCTCATGCCCTGGCCGCCGCCGGTGGTGATGTTCACCACGGCGTCGCATTGCTGCTTGATGCGCGGCAGGAACTCCATGAAGACCGCGGGATCGCCCGAGGGCCTGCCGTTCTGCGGGTCGCGGGCGTGCAGGTGCAGGATGGCGGCCCCGGCCTCGGCCGCCGCTACCGCGTCCGAGGCGATCTCCGCGGGCGTCACCGGCAGGTGCGGCGACATGGTGGGCGTGTGGATCGAGCCGGTCACCGCGCAGGTGATGATCACCTTGTCCTGTTTCGGCATCTGGGTCTCCCAGCGTTGTTAGACGTCGCGATTAGGGCTCAATTTCACGAGCTTGGCAACTTGGCTGTTGTGCGACGCCGTCCAAGACCCGGAGTGCCTTGGCGAGGCCGCCGGCGCGATCGAGACCGAGAAAACGCGGTTCTGGTCTTGCCGATCGCGGCGCTACGGGCGAAAAGCCTGGGGCACCGCATTCGTTTCTCAATTTTCCCGCGACCTGAATGGCGCCGCGCGTTGCGGCGCTCCATCGGCCTGAAAAGGACAACGGCATGACCGCTCACTCATCCAAGCCGTCGACCAGCGACGCCTTCGACTTCGAACTGGTGCTGAACCGGCTCGCCGACCCCGCGGCGCCTTACGGCGATGCCGAGGCGGCGGTGTTGAACGACGCGGCATTTGGCACGGCGCGCACCGCGATCTCTGCCTGGCCGGGCTATGCCGCGACCCCGTTGCATTCCTTGCCCGGACTGGCGGCCCGATCCGGCGTTGGCGCGATCCTTTACAAGGACGAGGGCGGCCGCTTCGGGCTCGGCTCGTTCAAGGCGCTGGGCGGCGCCTATGCGGTGGCGCAGCTGCTGCGCCGCCAGGTGGCCTCGCGCAAGGGGATAGCCGCGCCGTCGATGGAGGCGATCCTCTCCGGCGCGCATTCGGATGTCGTCTCGAACATCACTGTCTGCTGCGCGACCGACGGTAATCACGGCCGCTCGGTCGCCTGGGGCGCGCGGACATTCGGCTGCAAATGCGTGATCTTCATCCACGCCACCGTCAGCGAGGGCCGCAAGTCCGCCATCGAGGCTTTCGGCGCCAAGGTCGTGCGCACGGTTGGCAACTACGACGACAGCGTGCGCGAGGCACAGGAGACCGCCACGGCCAAGGGCTGGTTCGTGGTCTCGGACACCTCCTACCCCGGCTATACCGAGGTGCCGAAGGACGTGATGCAGGGCTACGAGGTGATGGCCGCCGAAGCCTTCGACCAAATCGGCCAGCCGCCGACCCATATCATCCTGCAGACCGGCGTGGGCGGCATGGCCGCCGCCGTTGTCGCCTATTTCAAGCGGCGCCTCGGCGCCGGCCGGCCGAAGGTCATCCTGGCCGACCCGGTGAATTCGGCCTGCTGGGTCGAGACCATGCGGGCAGGCGAGCCAACGGCGGTTCACGGCGATCTCGATACGCTGATGGCCGGGCTCGCTTGCGGCGAGGTCTCGCTGTTGGCCTGGGACGTGCTGCAGCGCCACGCCGACGCGGTGGTCTCGGTCACCGATGCCGGCGCGGTCGAACTGATGCGCCGGCTGGCGCGCCCGGTGGCGGGCGATCCGGCCATCGTGGCAGGAGAATCCGCCGTGGCCGGGCTGGTGGCCCTGCTGGCCGTGATGCGCGACCCCGCATCCGTCAAGGCCCTGGGCCTCGGCCCGGACAGCCGGGTGCTGGTCTTCGGCACCGAGGGCGACACCGATGCCGGGGTCTATGCCGAGCTGGTCGGCATGTCCGGCGATGCGGTCCGGGGCCTCGACGCATGAGCGGTTCAGCGGACCTGAACGAGCTCTCCGCCTAGGATGCGGACTCATAAAACCGCAACCATAGTCTTGAGCATGCGATGAGGACGGCGGCGAGGTAGTTGCGAGCGGATTTCTCGTACCTGGTGGCGATCTTCCGGAAGTGTTTGAGCTTGTTGAAGAACCGTTCGATCA
>DATHZU010000061.1:0-2777 GCA_035458445.1 Thermohalobaculum sp.
CGGACCGGGCGCGTCATTGACCCGACCATCGATTGATGGATTGCGAAAGGGGCAGGGCAGCTATTACGGGAAAGCGCTACATACTCATCACAAGTATAGCTTTGGCCATGCCCTGATATTGGCCGGCGGCTCTGGCAAGGGTGGTGCCGCCCGCCTCGCCGCGCGCGGTGCCCTGCGGATCGGCGCGGGGCTCGTGACCGTAGGAGCGCCACCGGAAGCTATTACGGAGAATGCCGCCCAACTCAACGCCATCATGCTGGTCCCGGTCGCCGGCGATGCCGGTCTCGTCGACGTGCTCGCGGACAAGCGGCTCAATGCGCTTTGCCTGGGCCCCGGTCTCGGTGTGGGTGCGTCGACCCGATCGTTGGTCGCCGAGGTGCTCGCAGAGCCGCGTGCAATTATGCGTGCGACCGTCCTTGACGCCGATGTGCTAACGAATTTCGCGGACGATGCTTCGGCGCTCTTCAAACGCCTGCACCGACGCTGCGTCCTGACCCCCCATATGGGCGAATTCGCGCGGCTGTTCCCGGACATCGCCGAAAAGCTGGCTGCCCCTGCCACCAAAGGCCCGGCCTACTCAAAGGTCGATGCCACCCGCGAGGCCGCCGCCCGGGCGGGCTGCGTGGTGCTGCTGAAGGGGCCGGACACGGTGATCGCGGACTCCGCGGGCAGGGCGGCGATCAACTCGGCCCATTACGAGCGTGCGGCGCCCTGGCTGGCGACCGCCGGTTCCGGCGACGTGCTGGCGGGGATGATCACCGGGCTGCTGGCGCGGGGCTTTGATCCCATGTCCGCCGCCGAGACCGCCGCCTGGCTGCATGTCGAGGCCGCGCGCAAGTTCGGGCCGGGGCTGATCGCCGAGGACCTGCCGGAAATGCTGCCCGCCGTCTTCCGGGACCTTGGTCTGTGAGCGGCTGCTGGCGCGGCCTGCGCCTCGCGGTATCCCTTTCGTGAAAATTCCGAAATAAACGCACCGGGGGCGTTCCCTCGGGCCGCAGTTGCGGTAAGTCATGGGGCCGTCGAACCTGCCATCACCAATGGCGGGCGGCCACTGACGAAGGGACGGCCCGATGTTCGTATCATTCTTCCCCATGCCCCGGCTGTTCTTCCTGTCCCTCGTACTGTGGACCGCCGTCGTGACGGCCTTCTGGTACATCGGCGGCGAGCAGCTGAGCGTGGCCTTCGGCATGCCGCCGGCGCCCGAGGACGCGCTGCCGGTCATCGGGCTGGGGTTCTTCGTCACCGACGAGTTCCTGTTCTTCTACTCCTATTGCTTTGTCGCGGTCGCGCTGTTCTTCGCCGCCTGGCGGATTATCAGCCCCCATCCCTATCAATGGTGGTCGATTGCGGGCGGCGCCCTGATCATCTTCTCGACCTACTATTCGGTCCAGGTCTCGGTCGCCATCAACAACTGGCGCCGGCCGTTCTTCGATTCGGTCCAGAAGGCGCTGTCCGGCGACAACACCGGAGAGGGCACCGTGACCGCGGCCGATCTCTACGGGCTGATCATCATCTTTGCCGAGATCGCGCTGGTCTGGATGTTGGTCTTTGTCGCGACCCGTTTCTTCACCAGCCACTGGGTCTTCCGCTGGCGGACGGCGATGAACGACTATTACATGTCGCGCTGGCCAGAGGTCAGGCGGATCGAGGGCGCCTCGCAGCGTGTGCAGGAGGACACGATGCGCTTCGCCCAGATCACCGAGGACCTGGGCATCTCGATCGTCGACTCGATCATGACCCTTTTCGCCTTCCTGCCGGTGCTGGCCGCGCTGTCGATCTATGTCACCGAGCTGCCGCTGGTGGGGCATATCATCCAGCCGCTGCTGTTCGCCGCTATCTTCTGGTCGATATTCGGCACCGTCCTGCTGGCGGTGGCAGGGATCAAGCTGCCCGGCCTGCAATTCCGCAACCAGCGGGTCGAGGCGGCCTATCGCAAGGAACTGGTCTATGGCGAGGACGACCCCGAGCGTGCCGGCCCGCCCAGCGTCATCGAGCTCTTCGCGAATGTGCGCCGGAACTACTTCCGGCTCTATTTCCACTACGCCTATTTCAACATCTTCCGTGGGCTCTATATCCAGGCCGACAATATCTTCGCCTACCTGATCCTGATCCCGACGATTGTTGCGGGAGCGATCACCTTCGGCATCCTTCAGCAAATTCTCACCGCCTTCGGGCAGGTCAGCAACTCGTTCCAGTACCTGGTCAATTCGTGGACCACGATCGTCGAGCTCTTGTCGGTCTACAAGCGCCTGCGCGCCTTCGAGGCCCAGATCGGCGGCGAGGCGCTGCCCGAGATCGACCAGCGCTACCTCGCCGGCGAGGGAGCGCTGGAAGACGCGCGTTAGTGCTGGCGGTCGAGTCGCCCCTCGACCGCGGCGTCGATCTCGTCGCGCGCCAGGCCGATGTCGCGGAGCTGGTGGTCGCTGAGCCGGTGCAGGCGGCTGACGGTCATGCGGTGCCGCCGGGCCCGGTCGAGCCGGGAAAAGACGCCGCGGAGGGCGGCGATGGTGCGGTTTGCCAGCGACCGGTGGGCATCGGCAGTGAAGATGACATGGGTCATTTGGGTCTCCTTCGGGGTCTTCGGTTTCGGGCGCGGCGGGCTTCTTCCGCCGCGTTGAGACCACCATGCACCAGGCCCCCTGACAGCATTGTGTCAGGAGGTCCGGACGGCTGCTGACAGCGTGCTGTCAGGAGGCGTATGCTAGGTACTCGGAAGCCCCGAATTTGCCCTGATGCGAGGAGCCGATGCGCCGCGCCGACCGCCTGTTCGAGATCAT
>DATHZU010000062.1:0-9870 GCA_035458445.1 Thermohalobaculum sp.
GCCAGTCCGGACGAGTTCCGCCGCTACGGCTCGGCCCGCAAGCTCTACAACTTCCACATCGACAACATAGGGGCCTACTGATGGCCGGTTTCTCCGACGCGCCCCGCACGGCGCCGCGCAAGTCCTGGACCTTCGACGACAGCACGCTGAGCGAGATCCGCCGTGCCGCGGCGACCGGCATCTACGATATCCGGGGCGGCGGTTCGAAGCGGCGGCTGCCGCATTTCGACGACCTGGTGCTGCTGGGCGCCTCGATGAGCCGCTATCCGCTGGAGGGATACCGCGAGAAATGCGGCACCGACGTGGTGCTGGGCGACCGCTTCGCGTCGAAGCCGATCAAGTTGAAGATCCCGATCACCATCGCGGGGATGAGCTTCGGCTCGCTGTCGGCGCAGGCCAAGGAGGCGCTGGGGCGCGGGGCCACCGCCATGGGGACCTCGACCACCACCGGCGACGGCGGCATGACGCCCGAGGAGCGGGGCCATTCGCAGACCCTGGTCTACCAGTGCCTGCCCTCGCGCTACGGCATGAACCCGGACGACCTGCGCAAGGCCGATGCCATCGAGGTGGTGGTGGGCCAGGGTGCCAAGCCGGGCGGCGGCGGCATGCTGCTGGGGCAGAAGATCACCGAGCGGGTGGCGGGCATGCGCACCCTGCCGGTGGGGATCGACCAGCGGTCGGCCTGCCGGCACCCGGACTGGACCGGGCCGGACGATCTGGAGATCAAGATCCAGGAACTGCGCGAGATCACTGCCTGGGAGAAGCCGATCTACGTCAAGGTCGGCGCCGCGAGGCCCTATTACGACACGGCGTTGAGCGTGAAGGCGGGCGCCGACGTGGTGGTGGTGGACGGCATGCAGGGCGGCACCGCGGCCACCCAGGACGTGTTCATCGAGCATGTGGGCATCCCCACCCTGGCGGCCGTGCGAGAGGCGGTCCGCGCCCTGCAGGACCTGGACATGCACCGCAAGGTGCAGCTGATCGTCTCGGGCGGCATCCGCAACGGGGCGGATGTGGCCAAGGCTCTGGCCATGGGGGCCGACGCGGTGGCGATCGGCACCGCGGCGCTGGTGGCGCTGGGGGACAACGACCCGCAGTGGGAGGACGAGTACCGGAAGCTGGGGACCACGGCGGGCGCCTATGACGACTGGCACGAGGGCCGCGATCCCGCGGGCATCACCACCCAGGACCCGGAGCTTGCGAAACGGCTCGATCCGGTGAAAGCTGGCCACCGGCTGGCGAATTACCTGGCCGTCATGACGCTGGAGCTCCAGACGCTCGCCCGGGCCAACGGCAAGAGCCATGTGAGGAACCTGGAGCCCGAGGACCTGGCGGCCCTGACGGTGGAGGCGGCGGCCATGGCGGGGGTTCCGCTGGCGGGAACGAACTGGATCCCGGGGCGGGGTGGCTATTGAGGGGGTGTGCAAGCTTGCACATGTGGTCAAGTAGTTGAATTTGCAGAGAATCCAAAAAATGCCTTGTGTGCACGGATGGCCACGGGCACGCCGCAGGATGGGCGGCAATCCATCCAGCGGCTGGCAGGCGCCGGGCATGATGGCGGGTTTCACCCGCCCTACGAACGAACATGGTGCGTGCAAGCACGCACCCTATGTCGGACCAATGGGGTAGGGTGCGTGCCTGCACGCGCCGCCTGAGGGCCGGAAAAACAGGGGAGGAACAGGGAAAATGGCAATCGATCTGGCGAAAGCCGCCAAGGACAAGGGAATCGAGTATTTCCTGATCTCGTATACCGACCTCTTTGGGGTCATGCGCGCGAAGCTGGTGCCTGCGCGGGCCATCGGCGACATGGCGAAGGAGGGAGCGGGTTTCGCCGGCTTCGCCACCTGGCTGGACATGACCCCGGCGCATTCCGACCTGTTCGCGGTGCCCGACCCCGGCAGCCTGATGCAGCTGCCCTGGAAGCCCGAGGTAGGCTGGCTGGCCGCCGATCTGTGGATGGACGGGCGTGAGGTCGACCAGGCGCCGCGCAACACACTGAAGCGGGTGGTCGCGGCGGCCAAGGCCAAGGGCCTACGGATGAAGACCGGGGTCGAGTGCGAGTACCACCTGATCAGCGCCGACGGCTCGGCGATCTCGGACGCGCGCGACACCCAGTCGAAGCCCTGCTACGACGTCTCGGCCCTGATGCGCCGCTACGACGTGATCCGCGACATCTGCGACGGCATGCTGAAACTGGGCTGGGGGCCATACCAGAACGACCACGAGGACGCCAACGGCCAGTTCGAGATGAACTGGGACTATGACGACGTGCTGGTGACCGCCGACCGCCATGCCTTCTTCAAATACATGGTCAAGACCATCGCCGAGAACCACGGGCTGCGGGCGACCTTCATGCCGAAGCCGTTCACCAACCTGACCGGCAATGGCTGCCACGCCCATATCAGCGTCTGGGACGCGGCCGGCAAGAAGAACCTGTTCCACGACAAGAAGGGGGAACTGGGGGTCTCGGCCATGGGCTATCATTTCCTCGGCGGGCTGTTGCATCACGGGCCCGCGCTGGCGGCGATCTCGAACCCGACGGTGAATTCCTACAAGCGGATCAACGCGCCGCGCACCACCTCGGGCGCCACCTGGGCCCCGAACTCGATCACCTATGGCGGCAACAACCGCACCCACATGATCCGCATCCCCGGCGAGGGCCGGTTCGAGCTGCGCCTGGCCGACGGCGCCGCGAACCCCTACCTGTATCCGGCGGCGGTGCTGGCGGCGGGCATGGACGGGGTCGAGAACAAGCGCGACCCCGGCAAGCGGCTGGACATCGACATGTATACCGACGGCCACAAGGTCAGGGGCGCCAAAAAGCTGCCGCTGAACATGCTGGACGCCATCCGCGCGCTGGAGGCCGACAAGGGCCTGTGCGGGGCGCTGGGGCGCGAGACGATGGACGCCTATCTGAAGCTGAAGAAGGCCGAGTGGAACGACTATTGCCGCCACCTGACCGACTGGGAGCGCGCAACCACGCTGGATTGCTGATGAGCGGAGCCTTCCGGCAGGGTCGTCCCCGCCTGCGCGGGGATGACGGGGGCCGGGCTGCCCGCAGCCGCTGTGGCGCAGTGCCGGTGCTTCGCGGATGAATTCGGCGCCGGCAAGAGGTCCCGGGTCAGGCCCGGGACATCAAGGATAATGCCGTTGTCGTCCCTCTCCCCCAACACCCGCGGCATTCTCTACATGTGCGGGGCGGTGATGATCCTGCCGGTAATGGACGCGATCTCGAAGTCGCTGACCGAGGGCTATTCGCCGGTGCAGATCGCCGCGGTGCGGTTCGGCTGCCTGCTGCTGGTGCTGGCGCCGCTGGCGCTGCGCCATGGCGGGCAGGCGGCCCTGCGCCCGGCGGGGCGGGGCATGCTGCTGCTGCGCGGGCTGCTGCTCAGCGCCTCGTCGGTGCTGTTCGTCTCGGCGCTGGCACATGTGCCGCTGGCGACCGCGCAGTCGATCACCCTGATCTTTCCGCTGATCGTCACCGCCCTGTCGCCCTGGCTTCTGGGCGAGCATGTGGGGCCGGTGCGCTGGGCCATGGTCGGGGCGGGGTTTCTGGGCGCGCTGCTGATCATCCGGCCGGGCCTGGAGCCGGTGGGCGCCGGGCAACTCTACGCGCTGGCCTGCGCCGGGGTCTATGCCCTCTACGCGGTGCTGACCCGGCGGATGCGGGGCGGGACCGGGCGGCTGACGCAGCTGTTCTGGACGGTGATCGGCGCGCTGGCGCTGACCGGCGTTCTGGCGCCGCTGGACTGGCGGGCGCCGGACATGGCCGATCTGGGGCTGATGGCGCTCTGCGGGGTGTTGTCGGGCAGCGCGCATCTGCTGATCATTGCTGCCTATTCCGAGGCCGAGGCCACCGCGGTGGTGCCGTTCTCGTACCTGCAGATCGTCTTCGGCGGAATGATCGGCTACCTGGTCTGGGGCAACCTGCCCGATGCGCTGAGCTGGGCCGGTATCGTTCTGATCGCCGGTGCCGGCATCGTGGTCGCGCTGCGCTCGCGCACCCCGCCGCAGATCCGTGGTGCCGGGCGGGTGTGACGACCCGCCGGCGCTGCGCGCAGGATTGCGGAGGAGGGCGCGTAGCACCGCGCCCGATGCGTCCGGGCGCTTAAATCCGTCTCGATCCTGGCCGTTCACTCATTGAGGGAGCGAATGGATCGGCGTGGCTCTGCCACCGCGCCGGAGGCGATGGAGCGGCCCAGGGATGCGCGGCCTGAAAACCGGATTGATGCTTGCCTGCCTGATGTCCGGCCCGGCCCTGTCCGCCCAGTCGGGGGGGTGTTCCGGTACCGAGCTCGGCCCCCACAATATCGATCGGAGAGACGCGGATCACGATCCGGTTTGCGGCGTCTGCCATATCGGGGCGGTCCCGGGCGGAGCCATGGAGCATGAAGCAGGGACCGCGCTGGTTGCGAGTATGGACGCCTTTGCGGTGGAGACCATGGATGGCGGGCTTCTGGCGAGCGGCAGCGCCTCGATCATGTGCCTTTCCTGCCATGATGGAGCCGCGGCTTCGGAGGTAAGCCCGCTCGCGGCGATCGGGGGTCCGGGCGGAAGCCTTCCCGGGCTCGGGGAAAAGGATCATCCGGTGGGCGTGCCCATGTTCGGCGGCAGCCTGGGCAGCGGCGCCGAGATCCGGATGGCCGGGCGCCTGCACCGCGAGGCCAACGGAGCGACCGTCGGCTGGTGGCTGGACCTGGAGCCGGTTCCGAATGGCAGGCGCGACCGGACGGATGCGATCCTGTACACCCGGGGCGCCGGAGCGGCGGCGGAGCCGTTCGTCGAATGTGCGACCTGCCATGACCCGCATGGCGCGCCGGGCACAAAGCTTCTGCGACGGCCCCGGAACGGCGCCAGCCTTTGCCAGTCCTGCCACCAGATCTGAACCTGCCGGGTTGAGCCCGTACCACCGCCCCGGCCGCTGCCACTCCGCCGCAGGATCGGATATCGGCCTCTCTGATGCCCAGTCCGACGGCGACGGCCATGGCTGCCCTCCGGCTCCGGCGGGCTTCGCGGCATGAGCAACGGCGGACACCAATTCAGTGCCGGGAAAGAACACTGCAGAAACGCAGTCGTTATCATTGCAAATCGAGCTTGCGTGGTCAGGACCCGCTCAAACGGTTGCGGCTCCTCCGCGTTATGCCCGTGACGACGCGACTGACCGCTCCGCCTCCGCCGCCTCGCGCTTGAGCCAGGCGACGAACCTGGCCAGCGGCGGGCGCATTTCGCCCTTGCGCCGGACCAGATGGTAACCGGTGCCCATGTCGCCGTTGTCCTCGAACAGCACCACCAGCCGGCCGGCGGCGATGTCGTCGGCGACAAAGACCCGGGTGGTGCAGCCGACCCCCTCGCCGTTGCGAAGGGATTGCTGCAGCATGTAGCCCGGCACATGGGCGACGTCGGTCTTCCCCTCGACCGAGACGCCTTTGAGGCGCAGCCACATGGTCAGTTCGTCGGTGCCGAATTCCTGAACCCAGGGCAGGTCCATCAGGTCCGACGGCTCGCGGATGATTCGTCCTGCGACCAGTTCCGGAGTGGCCACCACGGCGAAGTTGGTCGGCACGAAGGGCTCGACCCGATAACCGGGCCAGTCGCCGGTTCCGTAGCGGATCGCCAGGTCGTATCCGCCGGCATCCACGTCCACCAGGCCGGATGTGGGATTCAGCATCAGTTCAATCTCGGGATGGGCGGCGCGGAAGCGGCCGATGCGCGGCATCATCCAGCTCACCGCGAAGATCGGGGTCATGGTAATCTGCAGCGGGCGCCGGGCCTCGCCCTGGAGGGCCTCGGCGATGGCGGATCGCATGATCTCGAACCCCTCGGTCAGCCGGTGCCCGAGCTGGGCGCCGCCAGCCGTAAGCTCCAGGCCCCGCCCGGCGCGGCGGATCAGCGCCAGGCCCAGCTCGGACTCCAGCCTGCGGACCTGCTGGCTGATCGCCGCGTGGGTCACGTTCAGCTCGCGCCCGGCGGCCGAGAAGCTGGCATGGCGCGCGGCGGCCTCGAAGGCCCTGAGCGTCGAAAGGGTGGGAAGGCCGGTGCGATCCATCTGTAACTCCAGGTAACAGGTAAGAACAATCACTGATTCGCTCTTTCCAGTCAAACTGGCTATCTGATGGGCATGCACTCTGCTGGAGGAGATCACGAGATGTTGGGAATACTCGCAGATATGTTCATGGTCGCTTCGGGGTTCGAGGGGAACACTCCCCGGGCGCAGGAGTGGCCCGCCGACCGCCGCCGTGTGTTGCAGCCGACGGTGCGCCAGCGTCGCCTGGCCGCGGAGGTTTCCATGAAACCGGAACGGGCGCCTACCGCGGTCCAGAGCAGAGGGAAGTAGCGCCCGCCCATCTGGTTGCTGCCGGCGTGCGTCGTCTCACAGCCCGGACACCGTTCACCCCCGGCATGCCATCGGCGGCTGGGAGAGCGGGCCGGGATGTGAGACGGGCCGCGCATCGAAACCCAGCCGCGATTAAACGAATCTCAAGCTTGCCGCCCTACTCCTGATTGCCGGGGAACGGAGCCGCACGGCCCACGGCCGCGCTGCGTGGAGTGGAGCAGTCGCCACATGCGGGCACGGAGAGTCTGGCCTTTGCTGGCGTGTCTTGCCGGCAGCTTCGCCCCCTCTCCCTGGGCCCCGCCTCCGGCGCTCGCGGGCGCCGCCGAGAGCTTCGGATCGCACGCCATGGGCACGCTCTCCGGCAGCGCGTCCGACGTCTGCAGTTTCTGCCATACACCCGAAGGATTGCCCGGGGAGGGCGCGGACGCCAGTCCCGGCTGGGCCGCCGCCCAGCCCCGGCCCGTGGCGTTCCGGAGTTTCGACAGCATTGACGGTGGCGGCGCCATCGTCGCGCGCGACGGTGTCTCGGTCGCCTGCCTTTCCTGCCATGACGGCAGCCAGGCGCCGGATATCGAGACCAACGCGCCCGATGTGTCCGGCGCCCCGGGCGGCGGCGCCCCGGCGCGGCCGATGTCGCTCGATCATCCGGTCGGGATCGTGTTCTCCGGCTTCGACGCGCAACAGGTCGCCGGCCCGGTGCCGGAGGGCCGGCTGAGGCAGGGCCGGATCGGCGGGCAGACCCGGTGGTGGCTGGACATGGAGACGGTGCCGAACGGGGTGCGGGACAAGACCGACCTGATCTTCTACACCCGGGGCGTCGGCGTCGGCGCGCAACCTTATGTCGAATGCGCTACCTGTCACGATCCGCACGCCAATCCCGGCGAGCATTTCCTGCGGGCGCCGCAGGCGGGCAGCAACCTGTGCAAGGCCTGCCACAGCTACTGAGCGCGGCCCCCGCCGAGTGCCAGCGCAGGTCACCGGCGATTTATAGGCCGATGCAGGCGCAGCGCCTGCCGCCGGGCGCCTGCGGCTCCCGGATAAGGGCCGGGCGTGGCCGGCCCCCGGGGCTCTAACCCGGGAGCCGGGATGGGTGCGAGGCCGCTACGCGTGAGCGATCGGAGCAGCCGGGCGGACCCGGCGCATCGCGCGGGTCAGCTTGAGATAACCGGTGAAGATCACCGCGATGCTGGCCAGCGCGAGGCCGAAGTAGAGCGCGCTGGTGAGGTCCGTCCGCATCAGCGGTTCGGCGATCAGCGTGGTCATGCCGCCGGCCAGCAGGATGGTGATGCAGAGCGACATGAACTCGCCCGCGAAGAACGAAGGGTTGAGCGATGCTGCGGATGCGGACCGGTGGTAACGGCGCCCGAACTCAAGCAGCATGAGCCCCGCCACGACCATCGCGACGCCCACAAAGTAAGCCATTTCCGTGAAGTCTCCACGACCCTTGGTGACTGCAGAACAGTCGGTGGCGGCGATTTCGCCGGCCGGCTGGGAGGTGGCGGGCCGAGAGCCACGCAGCACGATCATATAGGGCCGGCGCCGATTCCGCGCAATGGAGACCGGAAACCTTTCCGCAGGGTGATACCGGCGCAGAGCGGGCGCTCGCGGAGCCCGGTCAGCCGGCGCCGTGCCAGGGCAATTCACCGGCGGCATAGGCATCGATGAAGTCCGACCGGCCGCCGCCCTCGGTCCAGAGCAGGGGGAAGAAGGTCTGGTCCATCGCGTCCGTGCCGCGGCGCTTGTAGCGGCTGTAGACATAGCCGACCTCGTCGGTGAAGCGGGCCTCGGATGACAGGCAGTGCGACACGACGGACCTGCGCGGGTTGGCGGTGCGGTTGGGGCCCGAGCCGTGCCACAGCCAGCCGTGATGGATCGAGCCGCCGCCCATCGGCACCTCGACCGGCACCATTTCGGGCGCCGCCACCCCGGCGGCCCCGGCGGCGCGGCGGAAATCCGCCCGGTAGTCCTCGGGGTCGTGGAACTGGCCGATCGGCGCCGAGGCGCCCCACAGATGCGAGCCGCGGGCGAATTCCATCGTGCCGCCCTCGGCCGTCACGTCGTCGAGCGCGATCCAGACCGTGCACATCAGCCGCGGCGCCGCCCAGGCGGAATAGGCGCTGTCCTGATGCATGCCGAGGCTGCCCCCGGCCCGGCCAGCGGCCAGCGGCGGCTTCCACAACAGGTTGTCTTGGGCCAGCCGGGCGCCCGGCCAGCCGTTCAGCCGCGCCACCGCCTTTCCGGTCGCGGCGTTCAGGATCACGCCGGCGAGCAGGCGGTTGGACTTCCAGACATTGCAGATCTGCCGGGTGACATGGGGGTCGTGGCCGGGTTTCCAGTTCACCTCGTCCGGCAGCAGGCCGGTGTCGTAATCGCCCTCGAAGCTGCGCGCCATCTGATCGCGCAGACGGAGCGCGTCGGCGGGCGGGATGATCCGCTCGCGGATCAGGAAGCCGTCATTCGCGAAGGCCTCGACATCTGCCTGGCTGATTTCCAGATCGACGGTGATGGGCATGGTTTTCCCCCGGTGCGAGCGAACTTTGCCCGCCTGCGCGGTTCAGGGCAACAATTCTCCAATTGTGAATAATCTTTTCATAAATCCCCTGATTATCTCTGTTCCGAGATTGGATACATAACCCGGGATGAAACCCCGGGGCCGCGCCCCAGTTCTTGAGGAGCCCAGACCCATGACCGATGCAACCACCAACGCAACCCTTGTCATTCCCGCCCTCCGGCCCGTCTATGCCAGCCTGTCGGACGTCGCCGAAGCGGCGTTGCGCGTTGCCGCCGGCGCCTTCCTGATCCCCCATGGCGCCCAGAAGCTGTTCGGCAGTTTCGGCGGCTACGGCCTGGAGGCGACCGGCGAGTTCTTCCAGACCCAGCTCGGCTTCGCCAATGGTTACCTGGCGGCGCTGGGCGCGGGTTCCGTCGAGGTCTTCGGCGGGCTGCTGCTGGCGCTGGGGCTGTTCACCCGCCTTGCCGCCGGATCGATCGCCGTGATGCTGGCGGTGGCCGCCTCGATCCACCTGGGCGCCGGGTTCTTCTGGACGGACGGCGGCTGGGAGTACCCGGCGCTGTGGGGCATCGTGGCGCTGATGTTCGCGCTGCGCGGCGGCGGCGTCTACTCGGTGGACCGTCTGATCGGCCGCGAGATCTGACAGCCCGGTCTGCCGAAACGCAGAACGGCCCGGCATTTGCCGGGCCGTTCGCTGTTTCCTGCGGGGCGTGGCCGGGACTTATTCCTCGGCTTCTTCCTCGCCCTCGTCCTCGTCTTCGCCCTCGTCTCCGGCGGCCTCGGCACCTTCCTCCTCGTCCTCGGCGATCAGCGCCGACGGGGCGGAGATGTTGGCGATCATGAAGTCGCGATCGGTGATCGTCGGCGTGACGCCGTCCGGTAGCGAGATACTCGAAATATGCACGGAGTCGCCGATATCGTATCCGGTCAGATCGACGACGATCGTTTCCGGAATCGAATCAGCGCGGCACAACAGTTCGACGGTATGGCGCACGACGTTGAGCACGCCGCCGCGCTTGAGCCC
>DATHZU010000063.1:0-13991 GCA_035458445.1 Thermohalobaculum sp.
CTATTCCCATCAGGCGTGCCGCGAGACCTATCCGGACATGGAGCCCTTGCCGTGCCCGACCTTCGAGGAGGCGATCGCAGCGGTGCGCGGGGGCGAGGCAAAACTCGCGATGCTGCCGATCGAGAACTCGCTCTATGGCCGGGTGGCGGATATCCACCACCTGTTGCCGGAGAGCGGGCTCTACATCATCCGCGAGCACTTCGTGCCGATTCGGCTGCAGCTGTTGGGTGTGCCAGGAGCCCAACTGGCGGATATCCGCGAGGCGCAAAGCCACACGGTCGCCTTGGGCCAGTGCCGCAAGTTCCTCAAGACGCACGGCATCCGGGCAGTCACCGGCGGCGATACCGCGGGCAGCGCGGTCCAGGTCGCCGAGGCCGGAGTCAAGTCGCGCGCGGCGATCGCGTCCACGCTGGCGGGCGAGTTGAACGGCCTGACCGTGCTGGCCTCGGATATCGAGGACGCAGCCCACAACACCACCCGTTTCCTGGCCATGTCGCGCCAGAAGATCGAGGCCGACCCGATGGGCGGCGATGCCATGACGAGCTTCGTCTTCGAAGTCCGCAACGTTCCCGCGGCGCTGTTCAAGGCCATGGGCGGCTTCGCCACCAACGGCGTCAACATGGTCAAGCTGGAGAGCTACATGGTGAACGGATCCTTCACCGCGACCCAGTTCTACGCCGAGATCGAGGGCCACCCGGACGACCGGTCGGTTCAGCTCGCGCTGGAAGAGTTAGGATTCTTCTGCAAGCACATGAAAGTCCTGGGCGTCTACCCTGCCAGCCCCTACCGCAAAGTGGCAGCGGCGCGGGGGTAGGCTTTCTGACGCCCGCTACTGCCGTTTGCGCAGGTAGATCACCCAGTAGACCCCGGCCACGAATGCGCCTCCGCCGATCAGGTTGCCGATGGTGACCGGTATCAGGTTCGCTGCGAGCCCGCCCAGCGAGACACCCTCGGCGCCGTGCAGCATGCCCGCCGGGATGAAGAACATGTTGGCCACGGAATGCTCGAAGCCCAGCGCCACGAATGCGGCGATGGGAAAGACGATCGCCAGGATGCGGTCGGTGACGCTGTGCGAGGCCAGGCACAGCCAAACCGCCAGGCAGACCAGCACGTTGCACATCACGCCGCGCAGCAGCGCCTCGATGAAGGGCAGGGCGACCTTGGCCTGGGCGATGGCGTTGGCGGTCGCGGCGACCTTGCCGCCGCCGATGCCGTAGGTGCCTGCGCCCCAGACCATCAAGGCCGCGGCGACCGATCCCGCGAAATTCCCCGCATAGACCACGCTCCAGTTGCGCAGCAACTCGGCGGTGCTGATCTTGCGGTCGGCCCAGGCCATGACGATCAGGTTGTTTCCGGTGAACAGCTCGGCCCCGGCCACCACCACCAGCACGAGGCCCAGCGAGAACGCAAGCCCGCCAATCCAGCGCGCAACTCCCAGTCCGCCGACGGGATCGGTCATGACCAGTGTGAACAGCATTGCGCCGATGGCGATATAGACCCCCGCCAGAAAGCCCAGCAGCGCCATCGGCAGCAGCGCCAGGCGCGCCTTGGCGACGCCGACACCCTCGACCAGCTCGGCGATCCGGTGCGGCGGGTGGGCGTCGGCGGAAAGGCTGGCGGGGCCGAGGCTGACTTCGGGGATTTTGTCATCCGTCATGGGCGTGCTCCATCGCTGGCCGAATCGCGGCTACAGGGTCACGGGTTTTTGCCGCCGGCACCAGCCACTGCCGCTCGAGCCCGCCGCCGGGCTTGCCTTGGCCGCGATAGGCGGGAAACATGGCGCCGGCGAAAGGACATGGCAGAGGCGATACCGGCCCATGCGGTTTTCGGGGGAACAGTTGCGCGGTCGCAAGTCGACCGGCCCGCACAGGGCGGCGCATGTCGCTGCTGTGCTGGCCGCAATGATGGTCTTGATCGGTGCCGAGAGCGCGGCGACAGACCTAAATCGGAATGTCAAAACTGAATTGCAGTGGTCTGAAAGCACTGGATTTCCCCTGCCGTTACCGCGCCCGGGGACCAGCACCGCCGCGAAGTCGGTTGCGGGGGCACCCCCGGCGGCTCGCCGCCCTTCCGGCGTCATGCAGCCAGGCAGTTACCTGATCATGCCGTATGTCTCGTGGGTGCGGTCTGGCGAAAAACCGGAGAAGCGTGACGGTTTCGTCGCCGCGATCCATGCCCGCACCGGATTGTCGGGCGGCTGGATGCTGGGCGCGGATGTTCCGCTCAGCCACGCCAAGGTCGCCGGGCAGGGCGCGAATTCCGGCTTCGGGGACGCCAGTGTGACCCTCTGGAAGGAACTGGTCCGGCCCGGCGGTGCGCCGCCCTCGCTGATCGGCAGCCTGCGCTACAGCATCCCGACCGGCGAGGATTCCACCGATGACGATATCGCGCTCGGCTCGGGCTATCACCGGCTGACCGCGGGGATCTCGGGATCGAAGCCGGTCAAGCCGATCAGGGTCGGCGGCAATCTGTCCTACACATACACCTTCGCCCGGGATTTCGACGGGCAGAGAAAGGCACCCGGCGATGTCTGGGGCCTCGGCACCTGGGCGGGCATGACGGTCCGGAAGGGTTTCTGGCTGTCCGCCGGGCTGAATTTCGCCTTTGTCGCGGATTCGAAGACGGACGGTGTCCGCGACCGGGATTCCGGAGTGACCGTAGCCATGGCGACGCTGGGCACCTCGATCACCCTGGCGCCCGGCCGGTCGCTGTCGATCAACGGAGCCATCGGCCTCAACGGCGACAGCGCCGATGCGGTTCTGTCGGTTGCCCTGCCGATCAATTTCTGATTCTGGCGACGGGCCTGCGAGAGTACTGGATAAATCGCCAGGCGCCGATACACCTTCGTTTGACGCCTGAATGATCGAGCCGGTGTACTTTACTTTTTGCGGAGCGCAGAAACATCCTGATGCTGGTCCCAGGCATGGCCATGATAAGCAGTGACGGTCAGCCGAGCCTCATCAGCCAACTTATGTATTTGCTGGCGTGAACTCACTGAAATCCCGTAGCTGTCCGACCAGTGATAGGGCGCAAAGCCAAAGCCGGTCATAAAATAATCCCGAACCACCTCAGCCTCTCCTTCGGCGGATAGGCCATAGAGAGATTTCCCGCAATGTTGCGATCCCGAAATTCGGCCAGCGACGAATTCTCCATGGGAAGTGACGATAGCGACGCCGTCGTCACTGAGATGGCGGAACAGGAAACGGAAAAATTTAGCAACGTCATCGCGCGAAAGGTGTGTGATCAGCGAGCCGACCCATATTAGATCGAATTTAACCTCGAAATGCACTGCATCGAAATCTGCGTCGGACGACAGTTCCGTCGCCTCGAATGTTTTGGCGCAAAATGCTGCGCCCTCCTCATCGAGGTCCGAGACGTAAAGTTGGGCGCTTGGATAGGCTGCCGCCAAATGCCGGGCCACCCGGCCATGGCCGCAGGGAAGATCCAGAATGGTCCTGGGCTTCCACTCCCCAATAATTGAATGGATGGCCTTCAACGCAGAAACCCCAACTGAAAGATAGCGATCGAGATCGCCGTCCATCATGGTCTCGGAATCCGAAATTGCGTGGATCACGGCAGGCTCGGAATCACCGTTACGAAGGATCGTGGACCGGAGCATGTCACGTCGCGTCTCGAACTTGAGGTTGGCTTTACCTGCGCCGGCACCGGCACCAGCAAACGTTCTAGCCCGCCGAACTTCGAGACCAACCGCGAGAAATGCCATTTTTACAGCGGATTCAAGATGTTTTCTCATTTTTTACATCCTTTCAACTGGCCCGCCATCAGAAAACGGTAGCGGGATGGAGCGAGGACACAACAACTCTCGGCGTCGCCCGTGGAGGCCGACTTGTAGCAAATGAAATCCAATAGCACGTATTTGTCAAAACACGGGCATTTCCTGATAAGTTGACCCACCGTTTGGAATAATCGGGCCAATTGGATTCTCCCATATCCGATCAGTTGGCCCCCGCGCCGCCCACCGTCAGGCCTTCGATCAGCAGGGTAGGCTGGCCCACCCCCACCGGCACGCCCTGGCCGTTCTTGCCGCAGGTGCCGATGCCGGGGTCCATGGCCATGTCGTTGCCCACGGCGCGGATGCGCTGCAGGGCCGATGGCCCGTCGCCGATCAGGGTGGCGCCTTTCACCGGGTGCAGGATCTTGCCATTCTTCACCCGGTAGGCCTCGGTGCAGGAGAACACGAACTTGCCGTTGGTGATGTCCACCTGCCCGCCGCCGAAATTCACCGCATAGATGCCGTCCTTGACGCTGGCCACCACGTCGCTGGGGCTCGCCTCGCCCCCCAGCATGATCGTGTTGGTCATCCGCGGCATCGGGATATGGGCATAGGACTGCCGCCGCCCGTTGCCGGTAGGCGCCACCCCCATCAGACGGGCGTTCTGGCGGTCCTGCATGTAGCCGACCAGGATACCGTCCTCGATCAGCGTGGTGCGGTTGGTGGGCGTGCCCTCGTCGTCCACCGTCAGCGAGCCGCGACGGTCCGGGATGGTGCCATCGTCGACCACGGTAACGCCAGGCGAGGCGATGCGCTTGCCCATCAGTTCGGTGAAGGCCGAGGTGCCCTTGCGGTTGAAATCGCCTTCCAGTCCGTGGCCGATGGCCTCGTGCAGCAGGATGCCGGGCCAGCCGGGGCCGAGAGCCACCTCCATAACCCCGGCGGGCGCGTCCTCGGCCTCGAGGTTCACCAGCGCCTGGCGCAGCGCCTCGTCGGCCATGGCGCGCCAGTTCTGCGGCGTGATCAGGCTCTGGTAGCCGTGTCGCCCGCCGGCGCCGGCGCTGCCCGATTCCCGGCGTCCGTCCTTTTCCACGATCACCGACACATTCAGCCGCGAGAGGGGCCGGAAATCGCTGATCCGCCCGCCCTCGGGCCGGAGTATCTCGACCTCCTGCACGCCCCCGGCCAGCGAGGCGGACACCTGCACCACGCGCCCGTCCTTGCCGCGCAGATAGGCGTCGATTTCCTTCAGAAGATCTATCTTTGCAGCCAGAGGGTGCCCGGAGACCGGATCCACCGCGTCGTAGAGCCGCCGGTTGGTGCCGGCCGGCGGCGGGGCCATGACGCCGCCGCCCTCGCGCGCCGCCAGCTGGGCGGTCTCGGCAGCGCGCTTCAGCGCCGCCTCGGTCAACTCGCTGGCATGGGCGTAGCCGGCGGCGCCCCCGGCGACCGCCCGCAATCCGAAACCGGTGCCCGAATCATAGGACGCATTGCGCAGCCGGCCGTCGTCGAAGCTGAGGAATTCCGAGCGGCTGCGCTCGAGGAACAACTCGCCGTCGTCGCCGCCGGCCACAGCCTCCCGCAAGATCGCCAATGCGCGAGCTTCATCGAGATCGGTCTCGAATGGCCTGAACGGCGTGTCGGATGCGGGCATTTGCGTCTCCACTGCGGGCTTCGTTGCAGATTTCGAGCCTGTATTTCGCGTTGCATTTCCGGTAGCCATGCAGAAAAGCGGCGTCTTGCCGCAAAATGCAAGCTTGCTCTCTGGCACCCGTTATGGTGTTAGACAGGCCAGGAAAAGGCAAATGGGGGAACGCGCGGCCAAACGCGCGCAGGCCTCAAGGGAACCACGGGATACATAATCATGCGGATCGCGAATCTTTCAGCCTGGATCATGGCGGCCACCCTTTCCATCAGCGGCTCGCTCGCGATGGCGGAAGACGTCGCTGGCCGGCCGGTAGACAAGGGCACAGGCTTTCAGGGCGCGGTGACCGAGGTGATGCGCGACATCATCTGGCTGGACGATTTCCTGTTGATCATCATCACCGCGATTTCGCTGTTCGTGACCGCGCTGCTGGGCTATGTGATCGTGCGCTTCAACAAGAAGGCGAACCCGAAGCCCGCGACCTTCACCCACAACGCGCTGATCGAAGTGATCTGGACCGCGGTCCCGGTGGTGATCCTGGTGATTATCGCGATCCCGTCGGTGCGGCTGCTGTTCCTGCAACTCGACGTTCCCGAGCCGGATGTGACGATCAAGGCCGTCGGCAACCAGTGGTACTGGAGCTACGAGTACCAGGACGAGGGCATCACCTTCGATTCGGTGATGCTGACCAAGGACGAGCTCGCTGATAACGGCTATGGGCCGGATGATCACCTGTTCGCCACCGACACCCGCGTCGTGGTGCCGGTCAATGCCGTTGTCCATGTGCTCGCGACCGCCACCGACGTGATCCACGCCTGGACCATCCCGTCCTTCGGCTCGAAGATCGACGCCGTTCCGGGCCGTCTGAACGAGACCTGGTTCAAGGCCGAGGTGGAAGGCACCTATTTCGGGCAGTGTTCCGAGCTCTGCGGCAAGGACCACGCCTACATGCCGATCGTCGTCGATGTGGTCAGCCAGGACAAATACGACGCCTGGGTGAAAACCCAGCAGGCCGCGCTGGGCATCGAGCCGCCGACCAAGCTCGCGGCTGCCGAATAGCCGGCGTGGCGAACCGGAGGCGACCGTCGTGACCGACATCTCGACAGCCCAGATCGGTGAGATCGCGCGAAGCTCGGAACCCGAGTTCCGCGACTACGTCTCGCTGCTCAAGCCGCGGGTGATGTCGCTGGTGGTCTTTACCGCGCTGGCGGGGATGGTCGCCGCGCCGGTGCCGGTACATCCGGCGGTGGCGCTGGCCAGCCTGATCTGCATTGCCGTCGGGGCAGGGGCCTCGGGCGCCCTCAACATGTGGTGGGACGCGGATATCGATGCCCGCATGAGCCGAACCCGCGACCGCGCGATCCCCAGCGGCCTGATCGAGCCGGGCGAGGCCCTGGGCCTGGGGCTGGGGCTGTCGCTGATCTCGGTGATGATGCTGTCGGTGGTGGCCAATCCGCTGGCGGCCGGGATTTTGGCATTCACAATCTTCTTCTACGCCGTGGTCTACACGATGTGGTTGAAGCGGTCGACGCCGCAGAACATCGTCATTGGCGGCGCCGCCGGCGCCTTCCCGCCGATGATTGCCTGGGCCGCGGCCACGGGCGAAATCTCGACCGCCTCGGTGCTGATGTTCGCGGTGATCTTCGTCTGGACGCCGCCGCATTTCTGGGCGCTGGCGCTGTTCCGCAACGACGACTACGCCCGCGTCGGCGTGCCGATGATGCCTGCCGTGGCCGGCGAGGCCTCGACCAGACGCCAGATTTGGCTCTATTCGCTGCTGCTCGCCCCGGTCGCGCTGGCCCCTGCGTTCACTGTCGCGGGTGGCCCGGTTTACCTTGCCGTTGCGCTGGGGGCGAACATCGGCTTCCTTCGAGGCGCCTGGCGGGTATCGCGGCGCACGCAGGCCATGGCCGCATCGGATGGCTACCGGGCCGAGAAGAAGCTGTTCGGCGTTTCGATCCTGTATCTCTTCGCGCTGTTCGGCGCATTCATTCTCGACGCGATCCTCGCCGCAGTGACCGGCCCGGTCCCGTGGCCGGTATGGTTGTGAAAGCGAGCGGACCCATGCGCGAGGATCACGAAATCCACACACGCCGCCGCAGCCGCAATATCGGCGTGCTGGCGATCCTGTTCGCAGTCGTGGCGCTGCTCTTCTGGGTCACCATCGCGAAGATGGGCTCGAACGCCGGAAATCCGTGGGGCTGAGATGAGCCAGCGCCCCTCCACCTCCGGCAATCGCCGCCCCGACTTGCGGCGCAAGGCGATTCCGCTGGTCGGTGTCATCTTCGGCATGGCAGCGTTGGCATGGGCCGCGGTGCCGCTCTACGACATGTTCTGCCGGGTCACCGGCTTCGGTGGCACTACCCAGGTCTCCGAACAGGGATCGGACCGGGTGCTCGACAAAACGGTGACCGTCCGCTTCGATGCGTCGACGGTGCAGGACATGCCGTGGGAGTTCCGGCCGGCCCAGGCCCGGATGAAGCTCAGGATCGGCGAGACCGGGCTTGCCTTCTACGAGGCCTACAACCCGACCGACCGGGTCATTGCCGGTACCGCCAGTTACAACGTGGCGCCCTTCTCGGTGGGCGGCTACTTCACCAAGATCGATTGCTTCTGCTTCACCGAGCAGGTGTTGCAGCCGGGCGAGCGGGTGCGGATGCCGGTGACCTTCTACGTCGATCCGGAAATCGTCGAGGATTCCGAGACGAAAGGGGTGACCACGATCACTCTTTCCTACACTTTTTACGAAACCGAACTGGACAGCCAGGCCGCGCTGAGCCAGACAGCAACTGACCCGGGCGTCAATTGACGCCAGATACGGAGTACGGGGGACGGAGGACCTGATGGCCCACGAAAAGAACCACGACTACCACATCATCGACCCCAGCCTCTGGCCGTTTCTGGGGGCCGTCAGCGGTTTCACGATGCTGGCGGGTTCGGTGTTGATGTTCCACGATGTCACGCCCTGGGTGGCGGTCATCGGGCTGATCGGTGTCCTGTACACCATGTTCGTCTGGTGGTCCGACGTGGTCCGCGAGGGCGAGGGCGGCGTCGATCATACACCGGTCGTGCGGATCGGCCTGCGCATGGGCTTCATCCTTTTCGTCATGTCCGAGGTGATGTTCTTCTCGGCCTGGTTCTGGACCTTCTTCAAGCATGCGATCTTTCCGCCGGTGGAAGACCTCAGCACCCAGTGGGTCGCCACCTGGCATGCTGCGCAGGGCGCCTGGCCGCCGGCGGGTATCGTCACCTTCGATGCCTGGGATCTGCCGCTGATCAACACGCTGATCCTGCTGCTGTCGGGCTGCACCGTCACCTGGGCGCACCACTCGCTGATCGAGGGCAAGCGCAACGGCTTGATCTGGGGCCTGGTCTTCACCGTGATCCTGGGCGCCATGTTCACCATGTTCCAGGCCTACGAGTACAGCCACGCCGAGTTCGGCTTCTCGGGCAACGTCTATGGCGCAGCATTCTTCATGGCGACCGGCTTCCACGGCTTCCACGTGCTGGTGGGAACGATCTTCCTGGCGGTGTGCCTGTTGCGCGCGACCAAGGGCCACTTCACGCCCCAGCAGCATGTCGGCTTCGAGGCGGCGGCCTGGTACTGGCACTTCGTCGATGTGGTCTGGCTGTTCCTGTTCGCCTGTGTCAACATCTGGGGCGGCTGACGGGCCCGGATAGCATGATCCACCGCCGCCCCACCGGGCGGCGGTTCGCTTTTGGGGAGACGGCATGAGATTGGGCGTCGCCGCGGCTGTCGTCTTCGGGCTGGCCGGCACCTCGGTTCTGGCGGCACTCGGCGTCTGGCAACTCCAGCGGCTGGAGTGGAAACAGGCGCTGATCGCGACGCTGGAAGCGCGGCTGGCGGCGACACCGGTGGCAGTCCCCGCCGATCCCGACCGCCAACGCGATGCATTCCTGCGGGTCCGTGCCGAGGGGAAGATCGGCGCGAACGCGCTGCACGTGCTAACCTCGCTCAAGCCCCTCGGCCCCGGCTTCCGCGTGATCGCGCCGCTGGCCCTGGCTGATGGCCGCCGGGTGCTGGCGGATCTGGGATATGTGCCGGAGGCGGAGAAAAACACCAGGCTTCGGCCTGCCAGCGGCGCCGTCGTAGGCGCACTCTATTGGCCGGACGAGACCGACGGCTTCACCCCGGCCCCGGACCGTGCCGCGAACATCTGGTTCGCCCGCGACCTGGAGGCGATGGCGGCGGCGCTCGAGGCGGAACCCCTGATGATCGTCGCCGAGACCCACCCCCTGGGCGACTGGCCGAAGCCCCTGCGTCTGGGCATCAACTTGCCGAACGACCACCTGCAATATGCCCTCACCTGGTTCTCGCTGGCGGTGATCTGGGCGGTCATGAGCACCATGCTGGTGCGCCGCGAGCGACGCCGGTTGGGCGGATGAGGCGGGTGCCGTGAACTGGCCGCCCCCGGCAGTATAGAAGTTGTCCCCTGCGCGCGGCTGGGTTATGAGCCGGTGAGCAGTCGAAAAAGTCAGGCAGACATGCAGTATATCAGCACCCGGGGCCGGGCGCCCGCACTGTCGTTCGAAGAGACGATGCTCGGCGGACTCGCGCGCGACGGCGGGCTTTATGTGCCCGAGGCGGTCCCGGTGCTCGGCGCCGGCCAGATTGCCGCGCTGGCCGGCTTGACCTACGAGGAGGCCGCCTTCGACGTGATGCGCCCCTTCATCGGCGCGTGCTTCACCGACCAGGAGTTCCGCGCCATCATTGCCCGCGCTTATGCCGGTTTCGGCCATGCCGCCCGCTGCCCGCTGGCCCAGATCGGCCCGAACGAATGGGTGCTGGAGCTGCATCACGGGCCTACGCTCGCCTTCAAGGACGTGGCCATGCAGCTGATCGGCCAGATGTTTGAGGCGGTGCTGAAGCGCCGCGGCGAGCGGGTCACGATCGTCGGCGCCACTTCGGGCGATACCGGCTCGGCGGCGATCGAGGCGTTCCGGGGGCTGGAGGCGGTGGAGGTGTTCATCCTCTATCCGCACAACCGGGTCTCCGAGGTGCAGCGCCGCCAGATGACGACACCGTCCGAGGCCAATGTCCATGCGCTGGCGGTCGAGGGCGATTTCGACGACTGCCAGGCCCTGGTCAAGGCGATGTTCAACGATCACGGCTTCCGCGACGAAGTCGGGCTGGCCGCCGTCAACTCGATCAACTGGGCGCGGGTGCTGGCGCAGGTGGTTTACTACTTCACCGCCGCCGTCTCGCTTGGGGCGCCGCTGCGCCCGGTCTCGTTCTCGGTGCCGACCGGCAATTTCGGCGACATCTTCGCGGGCCATATTGCCAGGCGCATGGGGCTGCCGATCGAGCGGCTGATCATCGCCACCAACGAGAACGATATCCTTCACCGCACGCTGGAAACCGGCGCATACGCGCAGCAGGGGGTGATCCCGACCATCGCGCCCTCGATGGACATCCAGGTCAGCTCGAACTTCGAGCGGCTGCTGTTCGAGCTCTACGACGACGATGGCGCTGCCGTCACCCAGTCGATGGACGAGCTCTCGCGCACCGGCCGTTTCGTGCTGAGCCAGGGCGCGGTGACGCGGCTGCGGGAGGGTTTCGATTCGGCGCGCTCGGACAAGGCCTCGACCCAGGCGGTGATCGCGCGCGTCGCGCGCCAGGACGGCCTGGTGCTGGACCCGCATACCGCTATCGGCGTGGCGGCTGCGGCCGAGCGCCGGGGCGATCCGGCGGTTCCGATGATCACGCTGGGCACCGCCCATGCGGCGAAGTTCCCCGATGCGGTCGAGGAAGCCTGCGGCATCCGCCCGCCCCTGCCGCCGCGTATGGCCGACCTCTATGACCGCCCGGAGCGCGTCAGCGTTGTCCCCAGTGACCTCGCCGCGCTGCAGGCGCTGGTGCGAAAGGAGCGCCGCAAGTGACCGTGCTGCTGGATACCCTGCCGAATGGCTTTCGCGTGGTCACCGAAAGGATGCCGGGAGTGGCGTCCGCGTCGCTTGGCGTCTGGGTCGATGCCGGCTCGCGCCACGAGACCGAGGCCGAGAACGGGATTGCCCATTTCCTGGAGCACATGGCGTTCAAGGGCACCAGCCGCCGCAATGCCCGCCAGATCGCCGAGGAGATCGAGGATGTGGGCGGCTTTCTGAACGCCTACACCTCGCGCGAGCGCACCGCCTATTACGCCCGCGTGCTGTCGGCGGACGTGCCGCTGGCGATGGACATCATCGCCGACATCCTGCGCGACTCGCGGCTCGCCGAAGCCGATATCGAGGTCGAGCGCCACGTGATCCTGCAGGAGATCGGCCAGGCGCTGGACACGCCCGACGACATCATTTTCGACTGGCTGCAGGAAACCGCCTTCCCCGGCCAGCCCATGGGCCGGGCAATCCTGGGGCCGACCGAGCGGGTTCGCAATTTCGGCCGCGCGGATCTGGGCGGTTTCATCGGGCAGCACTATCATCCCGGCCGGATGATCCTGGCCGCGGCCGGCGAAATAGATCACGACCGGATCATGCGCCTGGCCGAGGGATACTATGGCGACATGCCTGCTTCGGCGCCGGTGACGGCCGAGCCGGCGCGTTTTTCCGGAGGCGAGCACCGGGTCGTAAAGCCGCTGGAACAGGCCCATGTGGCGCTTGCGCTGCCCTCGCCGTCGTTCCGGGACGACGCCTACCATGCCGCACAGATCCTGTCGGTGGCATTGGGGGGCGGCATGTCCTCGCGGCTGTTCCAGGAGGCGCGCGAGAACCGGGGCCTGTGCTACACGATCTTCGCACAGTGCTCGGCCTGGACGGATTCCGGGATGATGACGGTTTATGCCGGAACCGGCGAGGAGGAACTGCAGGGCCTTCTTGACCTCACGGCCGACGAATTGAACCGCGCCGCCCGTGACCTGACCGAGGCCGAGATCGCCCGCGCCCGAGCGCAGACAAAGGCGGGATTGCTGATGGGTATGGAGAGCGTCTCGGCCCGGGCCGAGCGGCTTGCCTCGCAGCTCTCGGCCTGGGGTCGCATCCCGCCGCTGGACGAGATCACGGCCAAGATCGACGCGGTCGGCGTTCCCGAAGCCCGCGCCGCGGCCGCTCAGTTGCTGCAGGCCGAGCCCGCGCTGGCGCTCTACGGTCCGGTCGGCGCCGCCGGTCCGGTTGCGGAATTCCGCGAACGGCTGGCGGCCTGAGGCGATGTTCAACCGGCGCGCCCGTTCGGATGCGGAACTCGCCACCGAGAGACTGACACTGCGCCCGCCGCAGATGCGCGACTTCGAGCCCTGGGCGCAGCTCAGGCGTGACAGCCGCGATTTCCTGACCCCGTGGGAGCCCGAATGGTCGCGCGATCACCTGACCAGCCGGGCTTTCCGTAACCGCGTCGCCTGGGCCGAGCGCTCGATTCGCCAGGGAGACGCCTATCCCCTGTTCCTGTTTCGGCAGAAGGATGGGCATCTGGTTGGCGGCATCACCCTGTCGAACATCCGGCGGCAACCGGCGCAAGCGGCGACCCTGGGCTACTGGGTCGGCGAGGAATACACCCGCAAGGGCTACATGACCGAAGCGCTCACGGCGCTTCGCGAGCATGCGTTCAATGCGCTGGACCTGTCGCGGCTCGAGGCGGCCTGCCTGCCGGACAACCAGGCCTCGCGCCGGTTGCTCGAGCGCTGCGCGTTCAAGTACGAGGGTGTGGCCCAAGCCTACCTGCAGATCGACGGGCGCTGGCGCAATCACGTCCTCTATGCCGCGCTGCGCACCGACCGCAGGGGCAAGGTGCGGGACTGACCGCGCTCAGGCCCGGCCTCCGGTTGTCGACAGCATCGCCGGATGCACTCCGATCTTGGCCAGGGCGCGGTCCCATTTCGAATCCTCGTCGCTGCCAAACAGCAAATCGGCATCCGCCGGGCATGACAGCCATCCATTCTGCTGCAACTCGGCCTCGAGCTGCCCCGGCGCCCAGCCGGCATAGCCCAGAGCCACGATCGCCTGTTCGGGCCCGGATCTCGCGGCCATGGCGTTCAGGATATCCATGGTCGCCGTCATCGAGATCTCGGCATCGACCCGCAATGTGGCGTCTTCCGAGTGGTAGTCCGAGGAATGCAGCACGAAGCCACGCACGGGGTCGACCGGGCCGCCGTAATGCACAGCATTCCCGCCGATCGCCGGGCCGACGGGAATACCCAGCCGGTTGAAGAGGTCCTTCAGCTTCAGACCGTCGGCGCGCTTGTTAACGATCAGCCCCATGGCGCCATCGGCGGAATGGGCACAGAGGTAGACCAGGGTCCGGTGAAAACGCGGGTCCTGCATTCCAGGCATCGCGATCAGGATCTGCCCATCCAGGAAATCGGCATCGTTCGGGTTCAGTTTCTCACCCATGGCTCAATCATGGCTCCGAAGCGGCACCGGCGCAAGAAATCACGCAAGCGTTATGGCGTATGTGCCGAAACTTCCCTAAATATGAGGAATGCTTGGCTGGAAAAAAACCCTCTCGGCAGTTTCGCTGGCGATACTTCCAGCGCTGTTGCCCGTGTCCGCCGCGGCGCAGTCGCTGGTATCGACGGGCGAATCGTTTCTGAAAGCGTCGCTGGTTTCTGGCGACCAGGGACCTGACGGCACGCGGATGGCAGGGCTGGTGCTGGACATCGCCCC
>DATHZU010000064.1:0-5163 GCA_035458445.1 Thermohalobaculum sp.
GCGGCCGGGCGGGGGTGCGGGCTGGAACCGTTTGCGAAACGCATCAGAAATCCTTCACCTCGATGAGCCGCAGGCCGGACCAGCTGCGCGCCGCGATCGAGGCGAACTCGATGCGCTGCACGTCGACGTCGAAGCGCACCGGCAGGTCGAACTCGAAATCCGCGGTGATCACCGCGCCCGAGGCCGGGGCCGGCGAGAGCGTGAAGATCCCGGTCTTGAGGTCGAGGCTCGCCGGCGCGGCCGCCGCGTCGTCCAGGTAGACCGTGACCGTGCCTTCGACCGGCTTGACGATGTCCTTCATGTAGGTAAAGAGCTCGATCTCGTATGTGCTCGTGGCGTCCGGCGCGGTCACGAAAGCTGGCGCGACGGTCGCCACCTTGGTCGCGCCCACGTAGTCGGTGATCCGCCGCACCTGGCCCACGCCGGTGCCGGCGGCGATCCGGATCGTGGTGCCGTTGTAGGTGTCGTCGACCCCGTGGTCCGGCCAGTCGGCCTGGGCCGCGGCCAGGGTGATCGATGCCGCAGCGCCGGCCTGGGCGGTGCCGGCGACCACGTCGGCGTAGGTCTTGACCAGCTGGAACGAGGTCGCGGCGCCGTCGCCCAAGCCGATGAAGGTCCGGGTCGCCTGGAAGTCGTTCCAGTCCTTGTGCCGGAAGCCGTGGGCGCGGCCGCGCCGCGCGGCGTGGAAGGCCTTGAGGACGGCCAGGTCCGCCGGGGTCTTGATCAGGTGCGAGATGTCGTAGACCGCCCGGTCCTGGGCGAAGTCGATGTTGCGCTGCTCGTGGCCGCCGGCGGTCTCCACCACCTGGGTCGAGAAGCCCATGCCGCCGACGGCGCCGCGCGAGTACTTGTCCGGCAGCCGCCGCTCGTGAAACGCCATGGCTCAGGCCGCGAGCTTGTAGCGCGTCAGCTTGATCCCCAGCGCCGAGTCGCCGCGCCAGGTGGCCTTGATCAGGTCCCAGGTGGCGTAGTCATGCGGATCGTAACGGGGATCGTCGACGCCGGCATTACGCCGCCGGTGCGCGCGCACGAAGTGCAGTGGCATCCGGTTGTTGAGGTAGTCGATCCAGGCGGGCTCGTCCCGGGCATCGACCGGCGGCCCGCACTTGAGGGTGAGTTCCCGATACGCGTGCAGCGGGTATTTGCCGACGCCGCCGAAGGTCCTGGCCAGCTTTCTTTGCAGCCCCGCGTGCGGCTGGACCACACGCTGGTTGATCCGCCGCGGCGAGTTGATTAGCGACAGCAGCGCATAGGTAAACAGGGCCGCATCAACAAAATCGGAGGCGTATGGATGCCTTTTATAAATGCTCATATCGGCATCGAGGGACAGACCGAGATCGTCATTGCCGTCCAACGGGAGATCGCCGATTGTGTAGGAACCAAAGCCATCCGTCGACGCCGCATCGATTCGGGCCATAACGTTGTGCCTGTCACTTTGTGTTAAGAGGAGGCCGTGGCGAACGTTCTGATCCCGAAACTCGATCCAGGTTTTTGGGGCCGGCAGGAACGCCAGGCCGCGAAAGGCACAGGCCGGCGCCGCATCGGCAATAAATTCGGCGACCAGGGCGTTAGCGATTTGAACGACTTCGGTCACCTCGAAGCAGACCGCCTCGGTGATGTGCGAGAGGACGTTGGCCTGATCGTCGAAGGTCCGCCGCGCCCTGGGCAGCGTCAGCTCGGTGGCGATGGCGTGGGCGAGCGGCGTCATCTTGCGAACTCCAGGCGCCGGAATGCGTCCAGGACCCCGGACATGACCTGGTCGCGGGTGAAGCCCGGGTCGGGCTCCGCGCCCGCGCCCCCTCCGCCCAGGATGTTGACCGTGATGCCGCCCATGTTGACCGAGGGCCGGCCTTCCGCGGGCCGCCGGCGCAGGGCGTCCGACTGCGCGGGGTTGAGCACGATCTCCCGCTTGTCGAGCACCGCCAGGAGTTCGTTGGGCGATATGCCCGGGATCGAGCCCGTCTGGAACCGCGGCGCCATGAGCGCCGCCGCCGCCGGCACCTGGCGCGGCGCCGCGACCCGGCCGGCCGTGCCGCCGCCGTGGAACAGCGACGCCAGCGCCGAGCCGAAGAGATCGAACAGGCCGCCGCCGGAGCCGCCGCCGAAGATGTCCCGGTTGGCGGCGATGTCGGCCCGCGCCTGGGCCTGCAGGCTCGTGCCGCCCCCGAATCCGAAGCCGCCCCCGAACAGGCCGCCCGACAGGAACCGCGCGAGCGATTCCTTGGCGAGCGCATTGCCGATGTCCAAGAGGCCCCGCTCGACCTCGCCCAGCACGTCGCGCAGGGACCGCAGCCCCGTGGTCGCGTCGATGGCGCCGGCGGCCAGCGTCTCGCTCGCCGCGCGCGCGGCGTCGTCGAGGCGCCGCAGCTCCGGGTCGGCCGCGCGAAATTCCTCGTTGAGCGCGATCTGGTTGCGCCGCGCGGTCTCGGCCGAAATCGCGCCGTCCAGCAGCAGGTCCCGCGTCCGCGCCAGGCCGGCGTTGTAGCGCTCGATCGGCGTCAGCAGCGATTCGGTGAGCGCCCGGCCCTCCTCGGCGACCTGGTTGGCCCGGCGCTCGGCCGCCGCCTTGGCTTCCAGCGCCGCCTTCTCGTCGAACAGCGCCCCGGCCAGGCGCGCGACCTCTTGGCGCTGGGCGGCCGTCGCTTCCGCCGAGAGCCGCCGGAGCGCCGTCTCGACCGAGACGCGCCGCTCGACCGCGGCCCGCTCCTCCGCCCCCCGCGCCGCCGCCAGGTCGCGGGCGGCCAGGGCCTGGACGCGGAAGCCCTCGACGATCTTGTCGTTGGCGGCGCGGATGCGCTCCGCCGCCTGCGCCTCCGCGGCGGCCCGGGCCTCGGCCGCCTTGCGCGCCGCCTCGGTCGCCTGGGCGATCTGGCGCGCGGTCAGCGCCTGGCGCCGGGCGATCAGCTCGTCGACGCGGCCGCCTGTCTCGGGCGTCCGCAGGGCCTCCAGGCGCGCGATCGCCTTTTCGCCCTCCTCCTGGATGCGCCGGACCCGGTTCTCGGTCAGCGCCAGGGTCTCCTTGGTGATCTCCTTTTCGATCCGGATCAGCGCGTCCTTGCGCCGCTCGGCCGCCGCGCGCTCCCGCGCCGCCAGGGCCTGCGCCTTCTCCGCCCCGGCCGCCGTGGTCTGGCGGGCGAGCTCGGCCTCGAGGTCCGCCAGGCGGGTCGCCGCGCCGCCCTGGCGCAGGGGCGCGGTCAGCCGCTGGATGAAGGTGAGCTGGGCGAACTCGCCCTCGACCAGCGCCCGGTTGAGGGCGATCTGGTCCTCCAGCGTCGGCGCCAGGTTCTTGCGGTAGTTGACCAGCGCGGAATTGAGGAGGTCGAGCGCGCCCTTGGCGAGGCCCGTGTCGCCCAGCTGCTCGTTGAGGAGCGACCAGTTCTCGGCCAGGGTGTCGACCTTGCCGGCCAGCCCCTGCGCCTCGCCGGCGCCGGCGCCGCCGACCTGGCGCCCCAGCTCGTCGAGGATGACCCGCTGCGCCTCCAGCAGCCGGCCGCTCTCGGCCAGGTCCTGGATCAGCTCCTTCTGGGACTCGCTGAACGAGACCCCGACCCGGCGCAGGGAGGTCAGCCCCGTGACCGGGTCCTCCAGCGCCTTGCCCAGCTGGATCGCGTTGGCGCGCAGGTCGCCGCCGAAGGTGGCCGCCAGGTCCTGGGCAAGGGTCAGCGTCTCGAAGAAGGCCTCGCCGCCGACCGAGCGGAAGGTCAGGAGCGCGCCCGCCGCCTCGCGCACCGCGTTGCGGCTGGTCAGCGTGGCGTTGCCGAGCTCGGTCGCGAAGCGGTCGATCTCGAAGGCCGTCAGCCCCGAGGCCCGGCCGGTCGCCTCCAGGATCGCGTTGACCCGGAACATGCGCTGCTCGGCGCGGCTTGCCGCCGTGGTGGTGGAAAGGAAGGCGGCGGTGAGCCCCGCCGCGGCGGCGATGCCGGCGGCGCCGACCACCCCGAAGCGGCCGATCGCCGCGTTCAGCGAATTGAACCGCGCCGCCGTGCCGCCGAGCGGGCCTTCCAGCAGGATCACCGCCGAGCCCAAATTGCCGAGCGCGCCGCGCGCGCCCACGGCCGTGCGGTCGAGCGCCCGCAAGCCCCGGTTGGCGGGCTTCGCCGCCTTCTCGACGCGGCCCAGCGCCTTTTCGCCGCGGAGGCCCAGCTTGTTCAGCTCGGCGACCGCCCGGTCGGCGTCCTTGACCGCCACCTTGATGAAGATCGAGCGTTCGGTCATTTGCCCCGCTTATGCTCCCGCAATTTCGCCGCCGTTGCGCCCAGGACCGCGAGGCTGGCCAGCGTCGCCGCGGCCTGGTCGAGCAGGCCGCCCGCCTCCGGCAGCGGCCCGCCGCCCATAAGGCCCCCGTCCCCGGCGCGCCAGAGCTCGAGCAGCAGCAGATCCTCGTCGTCGATGACGTGGGCCGGGTGGACCCTCAGCGCCGCGATTCCGGCCGGGGCCAGGCCGACCCAGGCGTCGTCCATCATCGGCGTCAAGCCCGTGAACCGCTCGCCGCCGGCGTAGGCGTCCGGGTTGGACGCCCAGCCGGCGGCGACGATCAGTTTTTTGCTTCGTCCTCGCCCGGCGCCAGCAGCTTCAGCGCCTCCGCCGCCAGCCAATCGCGCCGCGCCTCCGGCACCGCGGCGAGGTCCGCCTCGCTCAAACCCTCGGGCCCCGGCTTGGGCAGGGGATGCCCCGGCGGTTCGTCGATTCCGACCAGGAACAGCCTGAGCGCGCAGAGCTGCACCGCCTCGCCCCAGAAGGCGAGCTCGGCGATCCGCTCGCGGTAGGGCTCATAATCGCGTTCGACGATGCGCTCGATCTCGGCCGCCAGCGGCGCCAGCTCCTCGAGCTCCGCCGCGATCTCGCGGTGCCGGGCGGCCAGGCCTTGCGGCGTCCCCTCGGCCTCGGGCGGCGGGATCGAGGCGGCGAGCGGCGCCAGCTCGGCGGCCAGCTCCTCGACCCGGTCGAGCAGCGCCGCCTCCTCGCGCCAGCCGTCGGGATCGCCGGCGGCCTTATAGATCGCGCGCAGGCCCTGGCGCAGCACCGCCGCCAGCTCCGCCTCGCTCACGGGGCGCGCGCCCATGAGCCGCGCCAGGCGGCGCAGGCGCGCCCGGTCGCCGACCAGCGGCGTGCGCAGGACGTAGGCCGGCCGGCTCTCCGCCGGCAGGGCCTCGTCGGCGGGGT
>DATHZU010000065.1:0-6172 GCA_035458445.1 Thermohalobaculum sp.
GGGGTAGCTCCAGTTCGCGGTGGGGCTGGTCATGGGCCTAGGCCTTTCTCAGATGGTAAGACTTGGGACGGGTGAGGTTCTGGTAGCCGAGGACGCTGAGCGCGGCCCCGCGTCCGGTATCCTTGACGCCGGTCCAGCACAAGGCCGGATCAAGATAGTCGCAGCGGTTCATGAAGACGGTGCCGGTCTCGATCCGGGCGCCCAGTTCCTCGGCTTTGCCGGCGTCGCGGGTGATGATCGCGGCCGTGAGGCCGAAATCCGAATCGTTCATGAGGGAAACCGCCTCGTCGTCGCCCGAGACCTTCATGATGCCGACCACGGGGCCGAAGCTCTCCTCGCGCATCACCCGCATCGAATGGTCGACCCCGATCAGGATCTGCGGCGCCAGATAGGCGGTCTTGCCGGTGTCGGCGGGGAAGCGCTTCGGGTTGATCAGCGGTCTCGCGCCCTTGGCGATGGCCTCGGCGACGTGCTCGCGCACCAGGGTCGCGAACCGGGTCTGCGCCATCGGGCCGAGGCTGGTGTCCTGGTCCAGCGGGTTGCCGAGGCTGTAGCCGTTGACGATCTCGACGGCGCGCTCGACGAAGGCGTCGAACAGCGGCGCGGCCACATAGATGCGCTCGATCCCGCAGCAGCACTGACCCGAATTGAACATGGCGCCGTCGATCAGGCTGTCGGCGGCATAGATCGGATCGGCGTCGGCCCGGACATATCCGGGATCCTTGCCGCCCAGTTCCAGCCCGACGCCCATGAACGTGCCCGCCGCGACGCGCTCGATGGCGCGGCCGCCTCCGACCGAGCCGGTGAAGTTCACATGGTCGACCATCCGGGCCGAGAGCATCGCCTCGGTGGTGGCGTGATCCAGCGCCAGGTTGCGGAACAGGCCTTCGGGCAGTCCCGCCTCGTCGAAGGCGCGCTGGAACCGCTCGCCCGCCAGCAGGGTCTGGGTGGCGTGCTTCAGGATCACCGCGTTGCCCGCGATCAGGGCGGGCGCGATGGTGTTGACGGCGGTCAGGTAGGGGTAGTTCCAGGGGGCGATCACCATCACCAGGCCCAGAGGTTCGCGCCGGATCAGGCGGCGGAATTTCGCGCTGTCCTCGATCTCGAGGGGCGCCAGCGCGGCCTCGGCGATATCGGCCATGTGGTAGGCGCGCTCCTCGACGCCCCCGATCTCGCCGCCATAGCGGATGGGCCGGCCCATCTGCCAGGCGATCTCGGGCACCACCTCGTCATTCATGGCGCGGAGCCGCGCGATGCCAGCGCGGACCAGGGCCACGCGATCCGCCAAGGGCCGGGCAGCCCAGGCCTTCTGCGCCGCGCGGGCGGCGGCGATGGCGGCGTCCACCTCGGCCCGGCTGGCGACCGGACGCTCCGCGTAAACCTCGCCGTTGACGGGGGAGATCAGTTTCAGGGTGCTGTTCATCGTCTCCTCAACATTCCATCGCCCAAGCATGGCCTTGCTGCGCATAGTCCAGCATTGCCCGGTCGCGCGTCATGATCCTCATCCCTGACGCTCGGGCAGTCGCAAGGACGATCCGGTCCGCCGGGTCGCGCGGCGGTGATCCCGGCAGAAATGACGAGTCGACCAGGGTATCGACGGGCATCGGTGCCAACTCGGCACCGGGCTGGGCCAGGAAGGCGTCCAGCCACGCCTGAGGCGGCATCGACAGCGCCAACCTGCCGCGCGCGACCAGCAGCCCGACTTCCCAAGCGGAAATCGGAGACACGCAGACCGCGCGCCCCTCTTCCGACGCCTCGCGCAACGCATTCTGCGCCTCCTCGCTGATCGGGTCGCCTGCGGCGATCCAGATCAGAGCGCAGGTATCTAACAGGAGCGAAGTCATAGCCCCCCGCCCAAGGTTTCGTCGGCGCCCCAATCCGGGTCGGCCGGAAGTGTTAAATCCACCTCGCCGATATATCGGACGGTGCCGCGCAGGCAGCCGTAGATTCCGAGCGTGTCCTTGCCTTTTTTCACCTTCGCGGACTCCGCAGACTCGCGCACAAACGCCGCCTGCCGCCGTTCTTCGGCAAACCCTTTCCGTTCCGAGTCGGCCCGCCGGAACACCAGGCGCCGCTGCTCCAGGTCGACGTCTTCGGTTCGATACCCGGCATCGATCCAGGAGTGGGTCATTACGTTGTTCGAGGGGTTGTTGCTCCACCAGGCCCTGTGGCGCCGGGACGACGCAGGCAGGGGGAATCCCAGAACCTTCTCGATCTCTTCGAAACGCATCGGCACATGGTTCAGGCCCGATTTTCGCAGATACCGCGCCAGCGGATCGTATTTCCCCATGTCCTCCTCCTTCGGCTCCTCGTTCAGCCAAAAGATACTCCTGTTCTTGGGTGTAGTCAAACTTGAAAGGTAGTGTGTGTTTGTTTCTGTTTTTCATGCCCTCTCGAAGCCGCGTGCCAGTTCCCAGTCGGTGACCCGGCGGTCGTATTCCTCCTGCTCCCAGCGCGCGGCATGGACGTAGTGGTCGATCACATCGTCGCCGAAGGCGGCGCGCAGCATCGCCGAGCCGTCCAGCGCCGCCGTGGCGTCGCGGAGCGTATGCGGAATCTCGCGCACGTCGCGTCCGCCATAGGCGTCGCCGATGAAGGCGGGTTCAAGCTCGCGCTTCTGCTCGATGCCGTCGATTCCCGCCGCCAGCAGCGCCGCCATGGCAAGGTAGGGGTTCAGGTCGGACCCGCCGACCCGGCACTCGACCCGCACCGCCTTGGTGTCGGCGCCGCAGACCCGGTAGCCTGCGGTGCGGTTGTCCATGCTCCAGACCGCCTTGGTCGGCGCGAAGGTCCCTGCCGCGAAGCGCTTGTACGAGTTGATGTAGGGCGCCAGGAAGAAGGTGATCTCGGAAGCGTGGGTCAGCAGCCCGGCCACGTAGTGGCGCATCAGCTCGGACATGCCGTGCGGCGCCTCCTGGTCGTGGAACAGAGGTGTCTTGCCGTCGGCGCTCCACAGCGACTGGTGGATGTGCGACGAGCTGCCGGCGGCGTCGTTGCTCCACTTCGCCATGAAGCTCAGCGCGCGGCCCTTGGTCCAGGCGATCTCCTTGCAGGCGTTCTTGATGATCGCATGGCGGTCGCCTATGGTCAGGGCCTCGGCGTAGCGCACGTTGATCTCGCCCTGCCCGGCCGAGGCCTCGCCCTTCGAGTTCTCGACCGGGATGCCCGCGCCCTGCAGGCCGGTGCGGATCGCGCGGTTGATGTCCTCCTCCTTGGTGGTCTGGAAGATGTGGTAGTCCTCGTTGTAGGCGCCGAAGGTCTGCAGGCCGCGGAAGCCCGACTCCTGCGCCTCGTCATAGGTCTGCTTGAACAGGAAGTATTCCAGTTCGGTGGCCATGAAGGCCTTCATGCCCATCGCCTCGAGCCGCGCCACCTGCCTCTTCAGCACGGCGCGCGGCGAGTGCGGCACCTCGGCATGGGTGTGGTGGTCCAGCACGTCGCAGAGCACCAGCACCGTGCCCGGCAGCCAGGGCACCCGGCGGAGCGTCGAGAGATCTGGCTTCATGGTGTAGTCGCCATAGCCCGCCGCCCAGCTGGTGGCCTTGTAACCCTGGACCGTCTCCATCTCCATGTCGGTCGCCTGCAGGTAGTTGCAGCTGTGGGTTTCCTGCCAGGCGCTTTCGACGAAGTACTCCGCCTGGAAGCGCTTGCCCATCAGGCGTCCCTGCATGTCGACCTGGGCGGCGACGACGGTGTCGATCTCGCCCGCGGCGACCGCTTCCTTCAGTTCGTCGAGTGTCAGCATTCCGCTCATCGGTATCCCCGTTTCGTCATTCCAGCGGCGCGGCCGCGATCACCACGACCTCGACCAGGTCGTATTCGTAAAGCCGGGACTCGATGCAGGCCCGCTGCGGCCAGTGCTGCGGATCGTCGCCGATCCACTCGCACCAAACCTCGTCCATGGCGGCCTTGTTCTGCATCTTGTCGATATAGACGGTGGCGTTCAGCAGCCTGGTCCTGTCGGTGCCGAGCCCCGCCAGGATGCCGTCGATCTTGGCCAGCGCCCTGCGCGTCTGCACCCGGATGTCGGCGACCGGGTCGTCCGAGGTCGCCACCGCCCAGGCGAAGCCGCCCGCCGCCGAGCCCGCGCTGCGGCCGCGCGCGCCGCCCTGCACCCGTCTGATTTCGAACATGGGTTATCTCCCGACTGGAATGTGCAACCGCAAAGCGCCGCCCCGGTGGCCGGGGCGGCGCGGCATCAGGCCCCGATCAGCCGTAGCGGTATGGCCGCCCGGCCTTGGCCATGACCTCGTTGTAGTCCTTGAAGATCTGGACCACCTTGGCCTTGGTCTCGGATTCGGCGGCGATCTCGTCCCAGAACTTGATGGCAGCCGCCTCGACGGTCGCCCATTCGGCATCGGGGATGGTGGTCAGCTGCATCTTGGTACCCTTGACCCGCAGATGCGCCTCGCCGCCCCAGTACCACCACTGGCGGTAGTAGTGCGACTGCTCGAAGCAGACCTTGACCAGCTCCTGCAGATGCGGCGGCAGCTCGTTCCAGCGGTCCATATTGGCGAAGAACGACCCGCACCAGGCGCCCGAGATGTTGTTGGTCAGGAAGTAGTTGGTCACGTCGGCCCAGCCCACCGTGTAGTCCTCGGTGATGCCCGACCAGGCGATGCCGTCGAGCTCGCCGGTCTGCACCGCGACCTCGATGTCCTCCCACGGCAGCGTCACCGGCACGACGCCGAACTGGCTGAGGAAGCGCCCAGCGGTCGGGAAGGTGAAGACCTTCTTGCCGCTCAGGTCGGCCAGGCTGTTGATCGGGTCCTTGGTGTTGAAGTGGCATGGATCCCAGGCCCCGGCCGAGATGTGCTTCACCCCGACCTTGGAATACTCGGCGTCCCAGATCTCGCCCAGGCCGTACTGGTTGAACAGCACCGGGACGTCCAGCGAGTAGCGGCTGGCGAAGGGGAAGTAGCCGCCGAAGACGGTCACCTCGGTCGGCGAGGCCATCGAGTCGTCGTCCGACTGCACGGCGTCGATGGTGCCGCTCTGCATGGCCCGGAACAGCTCGCCGGTGGGGACAAGCTGGTCGGCCGTGTAGAGCTCGATCTCCATCTGCCCGGCGGCGATCTTGTTGAAGCTGTCGATGGCGGGTTTGATCACATGCTCGGCCAGCGGGCCGCCGGCATAGGTCTGCAGGCGCCAGCGGATCGCCGCCTGGGCCTGGACATAGGGCGCGCTCAGTGTCGCCGCCCCTGCCGCCGTGGCGAGGCCGGCAGTCTTCAGGAATTTGCGTCTGTCGGTCATTGGTCGTCTCCTCTGTCGATTGCGGGTAGGGGTCGCTCTTTTCTGCCCGGGCCTCACTGCGTTCTCATTTTCCATAGACATAGTTCGGCAGCCACATGGCGATCTGCGGGAAGATCGTCACCAGCGCCAGGCCCAGGATCATCACTGCCACGAAGGGGATGATCGACCGGTAGATGTCGACCAGCGAGATCTCGGGCGGCGCCATGGCGCGCATCAGAAAAAGGTTATAGCCGAAAGGCGGCGTCATGTAGGCGATCTGGCAGGTGATGGTGTAGAGCACGCCGTACCAGATCAGGTCGAAGCCCAGCTCGCCCACCAGCGGCACGTACAACGGCGCCACGATCACCAGCATCGCGGTGTCGTCGAGGAAGGTTCCCATGATCAGGTAGGAAAGCTGCATCAGGATCAGCACCTCCCACGGACCCAGGCCCAGCCGGTCGAGGAAGAAGCCCTCGATGGCGCGCACCGCACCCAGCCCGTCGAAGACCGCGCCGAAGCACAGCGCGGCCAGGATGATCCACATGAACATGCACGAGATCGCCAGGGTCTGGCGCACCGAGGTCTCGAACACCGCCCTGGTCATCCGCCCTTTCAGGATCGCCGCAGTCATCGCCGTCAGCGCGCCGATGGCCGAGCTCTCGACCAGGCTGGTCCAGCCGTTGACGAAGGGGATCATCATCGCCCCGAAGATCGCCAGCGGCAGGATTCCGGCGCCCAGCAGGCGTAGCTTCTCCGCTATCGGTACATTGCGCTCCTCTGCCGACAGCGCGGGCCCGAGATGCGGTTGGAAGTGGCAGCGGATGGCTATGTAGAGCACGAAGAGCCCGGCCATCATCAGTCCCGGGAACACGCCGGCCAGCCAGAGCTGCCCTACGGGCTGCCGGGCGATCATCGCGTAGAGCACCAGAACCACCGAGGG
>DATHZU010000066.1:0-10210 GCA_035458445.1 Thermohalobaculum sp.
TCCTCCTGCATCTGCTCGCGCAGCTTCAGGTCCAGCGCGCCCAGCGGCTCGTCCAGCAGCAGAACCCGCGGGCGGTTGATCAGGGCGCGGGCCAGCGCCACCCGCTGGCGCTGGCCGCCGGAGAGCTGCGCCGGCCGCCGGCTGCCATAGCCGCCGAGCTTGACCATCTCCAGCGCCTGCTCGGCCTTGGCATGACGCTCGGGTTTCGGGATCTTCTTCACCATCAGCCCGTAGGCGACGTTGTCGCGGACATCCAGATGCGGGAACAGCGCGTAGTCCTGGAACACCGTGTTGACGTTGCGCCGGTAGGGCGGCACGCCCTCGACAGTTTCGCCGAAGATCTCGATATGGCCCTGGTCCGGTTGCTCGAACCCGGCGATCAGGCGCAGACAGGTGGTCTTGCCGGACCCGGAAGGGCCCAGCATGGCGAAGAATTCGCCTTCGGCGATCTCGAGGTCCACGCCGTCGACGGCGCGCACGGCGCCGAAATGGCGCGAGACCCTCTGGAACAGGACGGCTGTGGTCATCCGGGATTCCCCTGTGCCCCGGCCATGAGCCGGGGCCTCGACAGGTTGGGCAAAACGGTACGATGCCCCGACTCAAGGCCGGGGCATCGGCCAGATTGCACCGGTCACCGTCCGCCGATCACGCCGATGTAGTCCGAGACCCAGCGGTAATAGGGCACGCATTCGCCCTGGCTGGCGCATTTCGAGACCGGCGTGGTCCAGAACCGGATTTTCTCGAAATCGCCCAGGCCGTTGGTGGCGCAGCCCTCGGCGTTCTGCATGCCGCGCCCGTCGGTGCAGGCGGCGGGAACGCTGGGCACCGCACCGAACCAGACCGAGAGGTCGGACTGCAGGGGCGAGCTGAGCGTGTGCTCCATCCACATGTAGGCACAGTTCGGATGCGCGGCATCCGCATGCAGCATGGTGGTGTCGGCCCAGCCCGTGGCGCCCTCGACCGGGATGGTCGAGGCGACCGGCTGGTTCTCGGATCTCAGGATGTTGACCTGGAACGGCCAGGAGCCGGAGGCCACCACGCCCTCGTTCTTGAAGTCGTCCATCTGGATGAAGGCGTCGTGCCAGTAGCGGCCCACCAGCTTGCGCTGCTGGCGCAGCAGGTCGAGCGCCGCCGCGTACTGATCCTCGTTCAGCTCGTAGGGGTTCTTGATGCCAAGCTCGGGCTTGTTGTGCATCAGGTACAGCGCCGCATCGGCGACGTGGATCGGGCCGTCATAGGCCTGAACCCGCCCGGCATTCGCCTTGCCGTCCGGCAGGTCCATCGGCTCGAAGACCACGTTCCAGCTTTTCGGCGCTTCGGGGAACACCTTGGTGTTGTACATCAGCACGTTCGGCCCCCACATGTAGGGCGTGCCGTAATGGACGCCGCCGACCGTGTGCCAGGGGGCGTCCTTCAGCCGCTCGTCCACGCTTCCCCAGCTGGGGATCAGGGCGGTGTTGACCGGCTGCACCCGCTTGCCGGCGATCAGCCTGAGCGAGGCGTCGCCCGAGGCGGTGACCAGGTCGAAGCCGCCCTCGTTCATCAGCGCCACCATCTCGTCCGAGGTGTTGGCGGTCTTGACATTGACCTTGCAGCCCGAGGCCGCCTCGAACTTGGTCACCCAGTCGAAGGCCGGGTCGGTCTCGCCGCGCTCGATATAGCCGGGCCAGGCGACGATATCGACCTGCCCTTCGCCGGGGCCGATGGCCTGGAGCATGTCGGCCGCGACGGCCGGGCTGGCGAGACCGAGCGCAAGCGCGGTGGCCACGCAGGACGCAGTGAAGCTGTTCATTTCGGGGACTCCCTGTTCATTGGTCTTCCACGCGCGGCACCGATACCCGCCGCAGCGCGGAAGTATGCGCCTATCGCATCCAGATTCGACAAGGAAATCTTGATCCCCGCGGTTTCGGAACGCCCGATGCTCGCCAAAACGCAGGGTGTGCGGATGTCAGGCGGTGACGTTACAGCGCAATATGATGCGGGCGCCCGCGCCAGGCATGCTCTCGATCTCGAGAGTGCCGCCGATGCTCTCGACCCGCTCTCGCAGGCCCGGCAGGCCCAGGCCGCGGTCGCCCGAGGCGCCAACCTTTAAATCGAAACCCGGACCTTCATCCGAGACCACGACCTCGAGCGTCGTTCCGTCGAAGCGGCAGGACAGCCGCTGACCGACCCCGCCGGCATGGCGGAAGGCGTTGCTCAGCGTCTCCTGCACGAAGCGGTAGAGGCAGATCTTGGTGGCCTTCGGCAGGTCCTCGGGCGCCGACTCGATAACCAGCTCGACCGTGGTCCTGGTCGGGCGCTCATGCGCCTTGGCGGCTTCCCGCAGAAGCTGGATGGGCGTCCGGTTGTCGAGCTCGGGCAGGGTCAGCCCGGTGCTGATGTTCCGGATCTCGGCCATCGCGCTGGTCAGCGATTCGCGGACCACCTGGATGTCTGACTGGGCGCTCTGCGGATCGCCGCCCGCCGCCCTCACGGCGGGCTTCAGCGCATCGAGCCGCAGCGCCGCCAGCGCCAGCAACTGGGCCGGCCCGTCATGCAGGTCGGCCCCGACCCGGCGCAGATACTGCTCGTTCACCTCGGCGATGCGCCGCGAGGCGCGCTGCACCCGGCCGCGAAGCTGCTCGTTCTGGGCCAGCAGCACCGACAGTTCGTTCACCCGTGCCTCCAGCCCGGCATTGGCCTGCGCCAGGTCGTCCTGCGCCGCCGAGACCCGGCGCTCCATCGGCAGGAGAACCCCGAACAGGCTTGCCGTGACCCCTGCAAGAAGGGTCACCACCGAGAACACGCCCAGGATCGCCAGCCGCGTGAAGTTGCGTTCGCTTTCCTGCGCGAAAACAGCGCTTCCGAGATTCAGCTTCGGATTGACGCGCAGAACGGCGAGGATCTCGATCCGCCGCCCGACCGACCTGATTTCTTCGCTGGTCATTGCGCCGGGGTCGAGCAGGCTTGCGCCCATCGTCACCAATTCGGCGATCTGAGCCTTCAAGGTCTGCCCTTCGCCGCCCATCGCGACGGTGCTCGCGCCGGACCACGGCGCCGAACTTTCCCAGAGAATCCTCAGGTTAGAATTCTCGCCATCAGCCGCAATGAACCTGGGCAATGGGGCGGCTCGATACTCCTTCTCGGCCTCGGCCCGCATTGCCTCGAGGCTGAGACCGCTTTCGGAACCGCCCTCGCCGTCCCCGGCGATCTTCAGGTCTGCAGCCGACGGGAGCTCGGGCAACCCCTCCGCACTTCCGGAGAGATTCACATAAACCTGCGCGAGCTGGTGCAGCGAGATCGCCAGGATGCCGCGTGCCTCCTCGCGTTCCTCGGGGTCCGGGTCGTAGGCGACGCGGAAGCCCTCGTAGCCGACCAGCCCGGTGTATTGCGCCATGCTGTGGAGGATCGCCAACTGGCGCGCATGCGAGCGCGCCTCTCCGATCTGCGCCCAGCCGAGCCCGGCCAGAACCACGATCACGACCACAAGAGCGCCCGTCGCCGCCGAAAACCGCCGCCGCACATACGCTCCGGAATCCTGCTTAAAGTTCGCTTCGCCCACCAAACCCACACTGCGCCGTGATAGCGCCCCCCGTTCCGCACGACTTGAGCGAGTCCCTGGCCGCTCGCCACCGGCCGAATGCCCGCTTCAACCGGAACATGCCGATGATCTGCGCTTATGTTCCGAGCCTTCCCCCACTGCCCTCAGCAAAACTCCCACCCCGCACTGGCGCCGCCGGATCGAGCCGAATGGGCTGCCGATGCCCCAAAGAAGCTTCAGTTGACGTCGAACCGGCCGCGCGCCAGCAAGGCCGCCTCGACCCGGTTTCGGACCTGCAACTTCTGCAGGATGTTGGTCATGTAGTGCTTGACGGTCTTTTCCTGCAGATCGAGATCGCGGGCCACTTCCTTGTTGCTCAGGCCCTGGCTGACCAGCTTCAGGATCTGCTCCTCGCGCGCCGTCAGGCCGGCAACCGGATCAACCTCGTCATCGTCCTTGGTGCCGGATTGCACATCGGTCAGCAAACGGGCCGCAAGGTCCGGCGAGACGTAAGAATCGCCCTTTTTGACGTCGCGCACGATGCTGATCAGCTCGTCCCCGCCGACCCCCTTCAGGATGTAACCCCGCGCCCCTGCCTTCAGCGCGGCGACCACGTTGTCGTTATGCTCGGAAACGGTCAGCATAATGATCTTCACCACCGGGCAGTTGCCCGCGATCTTCCTGGCCGCCTCGATGCCGCCTCCCGGCATGCTGATGTCCAGGAGCATGATGTCGGGCAGATGCTCGTCTGCGAGGCGAACCGCATCGTCGGCGCTGGCGCCCTGCCCGACGACCTCGAATCCCCCCTGGTCGGTCAGGGTTTTCGCCACGCCCTCGCGGAACAGCGGGTGATCGTCGACCAGGACGATCCGTATGGAATCAGGCATGCTTCCCCCTTTGGGTCGCGCTACACAGCCACGTTGCAGCGCAGGACAATCTTGGTTCCGGCACCGGGATCGCTTGCGACCTCCAGAGTGCCGCCGATGCTTTCGACCCGCTCGCGCAGGCCCGGCAGGCCGAGGCCGTGCGAGGTCTCGATCTTGCGCGACGAATCGAACCCCGGCCCGGTGTCCGAGACCGCGACTTCGAGCGTCGTGCCGTCGAAGCGGCAGGACAGCCGCTGGCCGGACCCGCCGGCATGGCGGAAGGCATTGCTCAGCGTCTCCTGCACGAAGCGGTAGAGGCAGATCTTGGTGGCCTTCGGCAGGTCCTCGGGCGCGGACTGGATGTCGAGCTCGACCGTGGTCTTGGTCGGGCGTTCATGCGCCTTGGCGGCCTCGCGCAGCAACTGGCGCGGCGACAGGTTGTCGAGCTCGGGCAGGGTCAGCCCGGTGCTGATGTTCCGGATTTCGGACATCGCGTTGGTCAGCGATTCGCGGACCACCTGGATGTCCGAGTGCGAGCCGCTGGGGCCGCCGGCCCCGTCGGAAACCTGGTCCAGCAACGGCTTCAGCGCATCGAGCCGCAGCGCCGCCAGCGCCAGCAGCTGGGCCGGCCCGTCATGCAGGTCGGCGCCGACCCGGCGCAGATACTGCTCGTTCACCTCGGCGATGCGCCGCGAGGCGCGCTGCACCCGGCCGCGCAGCTCCTCGTTCTGGGACAGTAGCACCGACAGCTCGTTGACGCGCCCCTCCAGCGCGAAGCGCTGGCGGTCGATGGTCCTGCTGCCGCGCATCACGATCACCGACAGCAGGGCGAATATGGTCAGCGTCACCGCGCCGACCACCAGCCAGCTTTTCAGATTTGCCCAGAACAGGTTGTCGTACAGCGCCTCGGCGGTCTCGTAGAACTCGGCGACCGCGATGATATGGCCGGTGCCGATCTCGCGCATCGGGCTGTACATCTCGAGCAGCGGGACGCCGGCGGCGCGTTCCATCACGTCCTCGTCATCCTCGAGGGTGTCGAACTCGGCGGCGACCTCGCCCTTCCAGGCGCGTCTCAGATTCGGTGTGGTGTCGAAACGCTGCCCGATTATCTCCTTGTGGCTGGAATAGGCGATGACCCCGCCTTCCTTCCACAGCTTGAAGGAGACGATCTTGCGGCCGAGCGAGGTCTGAGAGCGCAGATTGTCCAAATCCGCCTGGCGTTCCGGCGAAAGCGTATCGCGGGTTGCCAGCTCCTGCACCAGCGGCTCGACCAGACTGGACATGTAGAGCGCGGTCGACGCGGCGGTGTTTCTGGTGACGCCGTCCTCGATCTGGCGGGTTACCCAGATTCCCACGACCGCCATGCCGAAAAACAAGATTATCGAGGCGGCCAGCGCGAATTGCCGGGCCAGGCTCAAGCCGTGCCATCGCGAGGCAAGCTCGAAATGCCCCTGACCGGAGATTTTCTCGCTCCTGGATGCGTTGCTTGCCATTCGCAAAGTCTAGTCAATTCCGGCCGGTGAGGGAAATCGGACTAAGGTCTGAAACCTTTCAGACTTTCCTCGAAGAATTAGACCGACCTTAGCATATGGCGTCAATCGCCCAAAACGAGCAATCATCGAGCAGAGAATAACTGTAGAATTCCGAAATAGAGCAACGAATCGAGCGGTGAAATGGAACTAACAGGCGAAAAACAGAAAGCAGGAAAACCTGTCGAGCAGTACGGTTGTGCGGACTGTGAAGGTGGCCGAAGAGGCAGCAAGACTGCGGAATCTCCGGAAACGCGTCAGTGAGCTTCGAGTGCGTCTTTTGTCGTTGCTTAAGAGAAAATTAACGAATGGTTAACGATGAGCGAGGCAATTCTAGGCTACGGCGAGGGGAGAGCCACTATGACAAATCCGGTTGATGTTCACGTCGGGTTACGGATTCGACAGCGCCGCTGGATGGCGCGCATGTCCCAGCAGCAGCTTGGCGAACTTGTTGGGGTAAAATTCCAGCAGGTGCAGAAATACGAGACCGGCACGAACCGTGTCAGCGCCAGCCGGCTGTGGGAGATCGCGACGGCGCTGGACGTGCCGGTTGCCTATTTCTTCCAGGGCCTCAGCGGCTATACGGAGCATGCCGCCATCGGCCTCGGCGACGTGCTGACCGACAAGGAAGCGGGCGATCTGATCCGCACCTACTATGCAATCCCGGAGGATCAGCGCCGGCGCCTGTTCGATCTGGCCCGCGCTCTCGGCACTGCTGCCTGAGACCTTTCGGTTCTGAATTCGGCCATTGCGGGCTCCCCTCTGCGGGAGCCCGCTTCGCTTTCCGGGCCGGGACCGGGCGGCCTGCGCCCCTGCCGGCCCGGGCGGAGGGCCAGTTGCCCGGAAGCCGTTTTTTTCCTCCGCTCCCGGGGCAGCGGCGGCGCAGGGCGATCCGCCCCGCGCGCGGCGGCAATCACCGCATGGTTGTGCACTAGCGCAAGGGCCCCGGACCACGACCGGCCGGTAGTGCCCCGGCGCTGAATGCCCGCACCGAGTTCCAGCGCCGCCGCGAATCCGGTACCCGCAGGACCGCTTGGCCGAGCGGTTCATGGCTCACCGGCAAGCCAGATTTTCCCCATATTTCAACGCTGTCACCGGAGCTGGAGCATCGATGCCGTCCGGTCCGCCCGGCGGCGCCCTGCACGCCGAGGCACAACGCGTTCGATCGGGCCATGGGCTTTCCAGACAGCGGACCTTGGTCCGAGTGCCGTCGGACCTCTTGCCAGCTTTTCATGAGGCCTTGGTAGGTAGTGCGATTCACCGCCCGCGTGCATTTTCTCCGCATCGAACGATGGTGCGGGCCAACAAGAGCAGAGTCCCAAGGACCGCGCCGATGAGACAGGAGAAGACGATGCAGGCCGCGAACCTTCCAGACGGGCCCAACGTGCTCAAGCTCGATACCGCAGTTGCGGTGCTGCCACGCGACCGGGTCTTGCGAGCCAAGGCCGCGTACACGACGCGCCGGATGGAGCTGGGAGCGGCGGTCCGGCTGGTAACCGGCAACATCGCGCCGAAATCCGGCGACCTGGTCCTGGCGCGGATCCAGCGCATCGGCCAGCATGGCCGGATCGAACTCGCCTCGGGCCGGCGCGCCACCCTGAGTATCGGCGACGAGATCATCGTCGCCTACGGCGCGCGCTACGCCCCCGACCAGTTCGAGGCCCATGTGCCAAGCGATCTGGGACCTTGCGACCTGGTCGCGGCGGGCGGACTGGCATCGGAGTGCACCGAGAAGCACGGCCGCATGAAGTCCCCGACCCGCATCGAGCCGGTCGGGCTGCTGGCCTATGCCGATGGAGCTGTCATGAACATGATCGATGGCGCCTTTCTCAAGGCGGAGCCTCATCAGCGCCGGCCGAAGGTCTTCGCGGTTTTCGGCACCATGATGAACGCGGGAAAGACCACCTGCGCCGCCAAGCTGGTTCAGGGGCTCAAGCGCAGGAGGCTGCGTGTCGGTGCCGCCAAGGTGACGGGAACCGGCGCCGGGGGCGACCGCTGGATGATGCTGGACGCGGGCGCCGATCAGGTGCTGGACTTCACCGATGCCGGCGTTCCCTCGACATTCGAGTTGCCGGTCGAGCAGGTCGAGGAGATCTTCACCGACATCGTCGATCATCTCGCGGCGGGCGGTGCCGATGCGATCGTGCTCGAGGTCGCCGACGGGCTCTGCCAGCGCGAGACGGCCGCGCTTCTGCGCTCCGATGTGTTCCGCGCCCGCTGCGACGGGATCGTGTTCGCGGCCGGCGATGCGTTGGGTGCGCAGGCGGGCGTGCAGCATGTGCAGGCGCTCGGCCACAGCGTCATTGCCGCCGGGGGGGCCATGACCGCATCGCCGCTGGCGATCCGCGAAGCCATGCAACTGCTCGATGTTCCGATCGTGACGTCGAGCGACCTGTCCAGCGGACGCTGGCTGCCGCTGGGCGAGGACGAGCCGGGCGCGGACGATCAGGCAGTCATCGACCTGCCGCTGGAGAAAACCAAAGCCAGCGCAGACCGCCCTCTTAAGGACTTCGCCAGCTGGATCGACGTCAACGGCCCGAGCATGACCAAAAAGGGATAGTCACGATGCAGGTTCCAAGGCCGCTTGCGGGATCGCGCAGGGCTGGATTTCTCCGGCTCTGCGCGATTGCCGCCGCACAGGCCGCCCTCGCGGCCGGGACCGCGTTTGTCGTCAGGGATGTCTTCGACGCCATGTCCGGCGGTGCGGCGAGCCAGGAAGCAGCGTGGTTCCCGCCCTTGGGGGTTCTGGCGGGAATGGCGCTTCTCCTGGTCTGGCTGCGGCGCCGAGAGGTGATCGAAGCGGAATCCCTCGGCCAGAGTTACACGCATGCGGTTCGGCTGATGCTGTATCGCCGGCTGGCGTCTCTGACGCCCAGGGACCTGCAGAGGCAAAGCCGCGGCGGGCATCTGCTGCGCTTCATCGGCGATCTGACGACGCTGCGGCAATGGATCAGCCTGGGCCTGTCGCGTCTGATCGTCGGTTCGGTCACGGCCGCTGCCGCGCTGACGGCGCTGGCATTCATCAATCCCGTCCTGGCGGCGACGGTCGCGGCGGTGCTGGCGCTCGGCAGCGGCGCGGCGCTCGCCATGGGTGGACCGCTGCACCAGGCGGTACGCAATGCGCGGCGTTGCCGCGCGCGGCTGGCCGGCGATATCAGCGAGCGGATCGCAATGATGCCGGTCGTCCAGATGTTCTCGCAGGTGCGGCGCGAGCGCAGCCGGATCACCCGCCGCAGCGGCGATCTTCGCGACGCGATGGTCGCGCGCGCGCGGGTGATCGGCACGCTGCGCGGCCTGACCGAGGGAACGGCGGGCTTCTCGCTGGTGGCAATCTTCGCAGCAGGCTCGCACGAGATTGCCCAGGGACGCTCAACGCTGGGGGCGGTCGTCGCCGCGATCTCGGTTCTGGGAATGCTGACCCCGGCGTTGAGAGATCTGGGCAGGGTCTATGAATACTGGCAGAACTACCGTGTCGCGATCCAGCGAATCCGCGAGATCGCCGAAGCCCGGCCCTCGGTAAAGGCCCGTTCCTCGGCGCCGGCCCTGCCCGACGGCCCGGGAGAGGTCGCCTTCGAGAACGTCGTCTTCGGGGGCGTCCTGGACGGCGTGACGGCAGTCGCGCCCGCAGGATCGGCGGTGGCGATCGTCGGCCCGAATGCCGCCGGAAAATCGACCCTGCTGTCGCTCGTCGCGCGGCTCATCGAGCCCGATCGCGGCCAGGTTCTGATCGACGGCAGCGACCTGCATCGCCACAGCAGCGCCTCGATCCGCGCGGCGATCGGCGTGGTCAGCCCCGATCTGCCGCTGATGCGTGGCACGGTCGGGCGCAATATCCGCTATCGCGCGCCGAAAGCCTCGGAGGCCGAGGTCGCCCGGGTCTGCCACCTCTGCGGCGTCAACGAAATTCTCGCGGACTTGCCGGGCGGGATCGATGCCCGGGTCGTCGAGGGCGGCCTCAATCTCTCGCCTGGCCAGCGCCAGCGCATCTCGCTGGCCCGCGCGATGCTGGGCGCGCCGCGAATCCTGCTGCTCGATGAAGCCGACGCCAACATGGATCCGGAATCGGCGGGACTGATCGACCGGGTGTTGCAGGCCTTCTCCGGCAGCGTCCTGTTCGTCAGCCACCGCCCCGAGCAGATCGCACGGGCCCAGATCATCTGGCATGTGGCGGATGGAAAGATCGTCGAGCAAGGGGCCCCTGCCGAACTGCTGAGGCGCGATGGGCCGACGCGCCGGCTGCTGCGCCGGCCGCTGGAACTGGTTGGATGAAGCAGGGGCCGACAGAGTGACGCGAT
>DATHZU010000067.1:0-10287 GCA_035458445.1 Thermohalobaculum sp.
AAGCTCTAAGGCATTTCTCAGTTCAGCCGCCCTGCGACGGGCTTCCGAGATAGTCGTGGAAACATTGCTGGGATTAAGTTTTCCATCTTTCTGAACCTCAATTCCCTCAAATGAAAGAGCGCGATTGAGGTTCTCCCTTAGTGTCTCAAATCTTTCTGGTGTTTTGACATAGATCGACGGTTTTAACGCGTTGCGAATGAATGCAAGTATCCCTTTTCTATTTTGCCTTTTATTTTGGTCGTTTGCTAAAATATTGTATATTCTTCGCCATTTTGTGCCCGGTTCTTCTATTGGAAATCGGCAGGCTCTGGAAACGTCGTCTATCTCCGAGTTGCTCAATCCTTCGCCCGTATCGCCGAGCGCACGGGCGATTGCCTCAATACTACGTGCATCAAAGACCTTGTCTGCCATCTCGGGTTCTCCGAAGCTAATCGCTGTGCGATTGGAACGAAATCTGATCGCTCTGCAAGTTTACCAGACTGCACGGATGCCGGTAAATCTTTCGCTATCGCCTGTTCGAAATCAAAGGGAGCACATCAATTCATACCATCCTTCACTCGCGCAGCGGGCTCGCTGAAGCACACCCTACCGGGCGCCCCAACACCCGTTAACTCTTTTCCCAAACGATCCCAATACCTTGGAAAGTGTCCGCATGCGGACACCCCCTACCGCAGCCTCGGGTCCCGCGATTTCACCGTCACCTTTCGCCCCTCCAGGATCTCGAAGCAGCGCTCCAGGGTCTCGTCCTCCAGGCGGCGCATGGCCTCGGCGGTGTAGAAGGTCAGGTGGGGGGTCAGGATCACGTTCTCGCGGCCGAAGAGCGGCGCCAGGGGGTGGCCCGCCTGCGCCAGCGGCTCGGCCGAGAAGACGTCGAGCCCGGCGCCGCCCAGCCGCCCGCCGTCCAGCGCCGCGATCAGCGCCGCCTCGTCGACCAGGGCGCCGCGCGAGACGTTGACCAGCACCGCGCCCGGCTTCATCGCCGCGAACTCCGCCGCCCCGATGATCCCCCGGGTCTCCGGGTTCAGCACCATGTGGAGCGAGACGAAGTCGCATTCCCCCAGCATCGGGTGCAGCCCGTCGCGCTTCTCCACCCCCGCCGCCCGCATCTCTTCGACCCCGACATAGGGGTCATAGCCCAGCACCCGCGCCCGGAACCCGGCCCCGGCCATACGGGCCATCGACCGCCCGATCTTGCCGACGCCGACCAGCCCGACCGTCTTGCCGGCGATGTCCGAGGCCAGCCAGCGCGCCTCGGGCCAGGCCCAGCCGTGCTCCTGCATCTGCCGGTGCAGCGGCATCAGCCGCTTGGCCAGCGCGATCATCAGCGCGAAGGCGCCCTCGGCCACGGTCTCCTCGGCGTATTCGGGGACGTTGACCACCGCGACGCCCCGCGCCCTGGCGGCGGGGATGTCGATGGCGTCGATGCCGACCCCGTATTTGACGATGCCCTTCAGGCGCGGCGCGGCCGCGATCACCCGGGCGGTGATGGGCGTGTAGCACATCAGGATCAGGTCGGCCTCGCGCACGGCTGCGCAAAGCGCGTCCTCCGGGATGCCGTCCGGCAGCAGCACCAGGTCGTGCCCGGCTTCGCGGAGGCGCGCGTCGATATGCGGGCATTCCAGCTCGCGGTCGGTGCGGATGATTTTCATTGACGCCTCTCCGCCGTCATTCCCGCGCAGGCGGGAATCCCGTGACAGTGGCCGGAGATCCCCGCCTTCGCGGGGATGACGTGCTTGGCGATGCCGCCCTCGGTCACACCGGCCCCGCCAATTCGATCAGCACGTCGCAGATCACCTGCGCCGCCGCGGCGCAGTCCTCCTTGGTGGCGCTCTCGGCCTCGTTGTGGCTGATGCCTTCCCAGCAGGGGATGAAGATCATCCCGGCGGGGTTCAGCCGCGCGATGTGCCGCGCGTCGTGGCCGGCGCCGGAGTAGCACCGCATGGCGGGATAGCCGCGGGCCGCCGCCGCCGCCTCGATGCGGGCGCGCATCTCCTCGGGGAACTCCATCGGGTCCGAGCCGCTGTGGGGCGTGACCGTTACCTCGCAGGGCCCCTTCAGCCCCTCGCAGATGCCGGCCACCCGGTTGCCCTCGGCGCGCAGCACTTCGGCCGAGGGGTGGCGCATGTCGACGATGAACACCACCCGGCCCGGCACCACCGAGATGCCGCCGGGCTCGACCTCGAAACGGCCGATGGTGAAGCGCATCACGTCGTCGGCGTCGATGAAGGAATGGCGCAGAGCTACCGCCATCTCGGTCGCTGCCACGAAGGCGTCCTTGCGCCGGGCGCGCGGGGTGGTGCCGGAATGGGCGTCCTGGCCGGTGACCTCGACCCGGAAGCGGCGGTAGCCCTGCATGCCGGTGACCACGCCGATGGTCTTGCCGTTGGTCTCGAGCGTGATGCCCTGCTCGATATGGGATTCGATGAAGGCGGCGAAGGGGGTGCCGATCTCGCGGTGCCCGGCGCCGGGCAGGGCCGCCTTCAGGTCGGCGACGCAGGCGCCCATGGCGATGCCGTCGGCGTCCTCGGCCGCCAGCATGGCATCGAGCGGCTGTACCCCGGCATAGACCGCCGAGCCCATGCAGGCGGGGGCAAAGCGCGGCCCCTCCTCGTTGTTCCAGACCGCCACCTCGATCGGGTGGCGGGTCTCGATCCCGGCGTCGTCGATGGTCTCGAGCGCCTCGAAGGCCGCCAGCACCCCCGACATTCCGTCGAAGCGGCCCGCCATCGGCTGGCTGTCGGTATGCGAGCCCGACGCCACCGGGGGCAGCGACGGGTCGGTGCCATCGCGGCGGATGAACATGTTGCCGATATCGTCGAGGCTGACGCTCCAGCCCCGCGCCACGGCCCAGTCATGCAGCCGCCGGTGGGCATCGATGTCCTCGGCCCCCAGCGCCAGCCGGTGCACGCCGCCGCCCGGCGTGGCGCCGACCGTGTCCATCTCGGCCTGGTGGCGCCACAGGCGGTCGGCGTCGATCTTCGGCAGGTTGGTCATGGGTGTCTTTCAGAGCGGGGTGACGGGATCGCCCGGGCGGATGGTGCCGCCATCGACGATGATGCAGTTGAGGCCCGAGCGGTGGATCAGCGCCTCGTAGACGGTCTTGCCGGTGACCAGCTCCAGGTACTTGCAGGGCTTGTTCAGCCGTGCGCCCTCCAGCACCACCGGGCCGACCCGGAAGCGCCGCCCGACCAGGTGGTTCAGGGCCACGCCCCGGACGGTGAGGTTGCGCCGGTGCTCGCCGACCCCCAGCTCGAGCCCGTGGTCGCGGGCCAGCGCCTCCAGCGTCTCGGCTTCGATCAGCGTCACCTGGCGGCCGGGCTCGGGCTTCTGCGAATAGGTCCCGGTGCCGAGGAAGTAGCGGTCGCCGTCGATCCCCCGCCCGGCGACGAGGCGGGCCTCGGCGAGGGGCTGCATCGGCGCGCGGCCCCGGGCCGTGATGTGGATATGCTCCAGCGTGCCGTCCCACCCCATCAGATCACTCCCTTGCCCTTCATCTCCGCCAGCGTCTCCGGGTTCAGGCCCAGCAATTCGCCATAGACCTGCTCATTATGGGCGCCGATTGGCGGCCCCGGCCAGAAGATATCGCCGCCCGGCGCGGTGTCGTCGAAGCGGGGCATCGGGGCGGGATGCAGCATCTCGCGGCCGAACTGCGGGTCGAAGACCTGGCGCAGCGCCTCGCGGGCCCGGTACTGGCGGTCGGCCGCGATGTCGGCGATGTCATAGATCTTCGAGCAGGGGATTCCGGCGGCTTCGAGCCTTCCGAAAATCTCGGCGGCGGCAAGCCGTTCGGTCCAGGCGGCGATCTCGGCATCCAGCGCAGTCACATGGGCGACCCGCGCCTTGTTGTCGGCGTAGTCCGGGTTCTCCAGCAGGTCCGGCCGTTCCATCGCCACGGCCAGACGGGAAAACAGAGGATCGGAGTTCGCGGCGATCAGCACCCAGGCGCCTTCGCGGCTGCGGTAGGCGTTGGTCGGCGCGGCAGTGGGGATGTAGGAGCCCGCAGGCTGGCGCACCGCGCCGGTGAAGCCGTATTCCGGGATGATCCCCTCCAGGAAGCTGAAGACCGACTCGGTCAGCGCCACGTCGATGATACGGACCGGAGTGCCTGGCAGGTTCTCGCGGCGCTCGTAGAGCGCAGCCAGCACGCCGAAGGCCGCGTAGAGCCCGGCCAGAGAATCCGCCAGCGCGACGCCGGTGCGGACCGGGGGCAGGTCGGTCACGTCCTTGGGATAGCCTGTCAGGTGGCGGATCCCGCCCTTGGCTTCGCCGATGACCCCGAAGGCTGGCATCATTCGGTCCGGCCCGGTCTGACCGTAACCGGAGATACGGGCCAGAATGCATCCGGGGCGGGCCTTTGCCATGGCTTCAGGGGCCAGGCCGAAGCGCTCCATCAGGCCAGGGCGGAAGTTCTCGACCACGGCGTCCGACTTCGCGACGAGGGCCAGGGCGATGTCGCGGGCGGCGGGGTCCTTCAGGTTCAGGGTGACGGACTTCTTGTTGCGGCCATGGACCGACCACCAGACCGACCTGCCCTGGTGCTGGGCGCCCCAGGCGCGTACGGGGTCGCCCTCGGGCCCCTCGACCTTGATCACCTCGGCGCCGAGATCGGCCAGCAGGCGGGTGCAGAAAGGGGCAGCGATGAAATGGCCGAACTCGACGATTCGCAGGCCCGCGAGCGGACCGGTCTGGGGCTTCGGCTTATGGTCTGTCGCGGTCATTCCGGGCGCCACCTCGCTCGGGCATCGGGCAAAGCCTGAATAGGGAGAAACCGGGTGGATGGGAATAGGCGAGAAGGCCGCTTCCCCTGCGGCCATGGGCAAGCAGGTGATCAAGAGCTTGAAATCACGCAATTACCAAAAGATCGGCCCTGTTATATCCGCGCAGCGCCACAGGGTGGAGCATGCTCCACCCAGGCAAAGGCCGTACCGCGGGTTCTGAGCGGCCTCAGTAGGTGCGGACCAGTCCCACCATCTTGCCCTGGATCCTGACCTGGTCGGGCCGGTAGAGCCGGGTGCCATAGGACGGATTGGCGGCTTCCAGCGCGATCGAGCCGCCCTTGCGGCGGAGCCGCTTCAGCGTCGCCTCGTTGTCCTCGATCAGCGCCACGACGATGTCGCCGGTATCGGCGCTGTCCTGGCGGCGGATAACCACGATGTCGCCCTCGAAGATCCCGGCCTCGATCATGCTGTCGCCCTTGACCTCGAGCGCGTAGTGCTCGCCGGTCGCCGACAGCATCGAGCCCGGCACGCCCATCCGCTCCGGGCCCTGCTCCAGCGCCTCGATCGGCACGCCGGCTGCGATCCGGCCGATCAGCGGCACGGTGGCGGCGTCGGGCCCCGCTTCGGCCTGATGCATCCGCAGTTGGGCCGCCGTCTTCTGGAACGGGTCGGGCTGGGAAAGGTCGCCCTCGATCACCGACGGGCGGAAATTGCCGCGCGCGGGGCGAGTGTCCTCGACATTGTCGGGCAGGCGAAGAATCTCGACGGCGCGGGCCCGGTGGGCGAGGCGGCGAATGAAGCCGCGCTCCTCCAGCGCCGTGATCAGCCGATGGATTCCGGATTTCGACCGCAGGTCCAGCGCCTCCTTCATCTCGTCGAAGGACGGAGAGACACCGTCGCGCTGCACGCGCTTGTGGATAAACATCAGCAGTTGGTATTGTTTCTTGGTCAGCATGACGGCTGTTCCCGGTTCGATTCAAAAACTTATGCTGTATGTTCTACTTAAGTTCCCGATTTGTGTCAAGCGCTCGCGAGTCGGGTGCGAATTCCGAGAGTGCATTGCGGCGGGCGCATGAGCGGCCGCGGGCGGTCAGTCGAGCGCGATGCAGGGGATGGGGCTGCCCGCCGCCGCCGCCGGGGCATTCGGGGCGCGCACCGCCAGCGCATTGGCCGAGGCGAGGGTGCCGACCAGGCTGGAATCCTGGTTCTCGAAGGTCTGGCACCTGAGGGTGCCGTCCGGAGCGGGGGTCAGCACCGCGCGCATGTAGTGCTCGCGCGGGCCGTTGGGCGGCAGGTCGTTCGACAGGAACGCCACGCGGGTCTCGCGCGGCCCGGCGGGCAGGCCCAGCGCCGCGTCGATGGCGGGGCGCAGGAATATCTCGCCGCAGACCATCGCCGAGACCGGGTTGCCGGGCAGACCCAGCATCACCTTGCCGCCGATCCGGCCCGCCATCAGCGGCTTTCCGGGGCGCATGGCGATCTTGTAGAAGTCCATCTCCAGCCCGGCATCGCCGAAGACCCCCGCGACGAGGTCGTGGTCGCCGACCGAGGCGCCGCCGAGAGTCACGATGAAATCCGCGCCGCGCGCGGCTTCGAGTGCCGCCAGCAGGCTGGCGCGGTTGTCGCGGGCGATCGGGCAGCGCAGCGGCTCGGCGCCGGCGGCGCGCAGCATGGCGGCCAGCCCGATGTCGTTCGACGAGACGATCTGGTCCGGGCCGGGGGTCTCGCCGGGCTCGACCAGCTCGTCCCCGGTGGGGATCAGTGCCACCACGGGGCGGCGTCGGACGGTGAGGGAGGCGATGTTCATCGCCGCCAGCAGCGCGCATTCGCGGCCTGTCAGGCGGCGCGGCGCGGGAAACCGGTAGCCCTCGGCGAAGTCCATGCCCGGCGGGCGGATATAGGCCCCGGCGGCGGGCGCTTCGGCGACTTCGATCGTATCGCCCTCGCGGCGGGCATCTTCCTGGATCAGGATCGCGTCGGCACCCTCGGGCACCGGGGCGCCGGTGAAGATGCGGATCGCCTGACCAGGGCCGAGGCTGCCGCCGAAGCCGCGCCCGGCGGCGGCTTCGGCGATCACCCGGAGCGTCGCGCCCGGGGTCGCGTCGGCGGCGCGCACCGCGTAGCCATCCATCGCCGAGGCATAGAAGGGCGGCTGGTTGCGCCGCGCCACCGCGTCGGCCGCCAGTACCCGCCCGGCGGCCTCGGCCAGCGGGATCTCCTCGGTGTCCGTCGGCGTGACCAGCGCGAGGATGCGGGCCAGCGCATCGGCGACGGGGAGCAGCATCACCCGGCCTCGAATTCGCCGGACTTGCCGCCCGCCTTGTGGGTGACGCGGATGTCGGTGATCCGCATCGCCCGGTCCACCGCCTTGCACATGTCGTAGACGGTCAGTGCCGCGACCGACACGGCGGTCAGGGCCTCCATCTCGACCCCGGTCTGGCCGGTCAGCTTGACCGTTGCCTCGATCTCGATCCGGTCCGGGCGCGCGGGGGTCAGGTCGACCGTCACCTTGGTCAGCATCAACGGGTGGCAGAGCGGGATCAGCTCGGGCGTGCGCTTGGCCGCCATGATCCCGGCGAGCCGCGCCACCGCCAGCACGTCGCCCTTCTTCGCCCGGCCGTCGACGATCATATCCAGCGTCCCGGGCGCCATGATCACGACGCCCCGCGCGGTGGCGGTGCGGGCGGTCGCGGGCTTGGCGCCCACATCGACCATGACGGCGCGGCCTTCGTCGTCGAAATGGGTGAAGTCGCTCATGCGGCACCGGCCATCGGAACGGGGTTGGCGAGAATGGCGCGCGTGGCGGCAGCGACATCGGCCTGGCGCATCAGGCTCTCGCCGATCAGGAAGCTGCGGGCGCCCGCGCGGGCCAGCCGCGCCAGGTCGGCCGGGGTGAAAAGGCCGCTCTCGCCCACCAGCAACCGGTCCTTCGGCACGTGCGGCGCCAGTTCCTCGGTCGTCTCGAGCCGGGTCAAGAAGGTCTTGAGGTTGCGGTTGTTGATGCCCAGCAGGCGCGACTTCAGCCGCAGGGCGCGGTCGAGTTCCGGCCCGTCATGGACCTCGATCAGCGCGTCCATGCCCCAACCGAAGGCGGCATCCTCCAGTTCGGCGGCCTGGGTGTCCGAGACGCTGGCCATGATGATCAGGATGCAGTCCGCCCCCAGCGCGCGGGCCTCGGCCACCTGGTAGGGATCGTAGAGGAAATCCTTGCGGATCGCCGGCAGCGACGTGGCAGCGCGCGCATCGGTCAGATAGGCATTGGCGCCCTGAAAGCTGGGAGCGTCGGTCAGCACGCTGAGACAGGTGGCGCCGCCTTCCTCGTAGGCCCGCGCCAGCGCGGGAGGGTCGAAATCGGCCCGGATCAGGCCCTTCGAGGGGCTGGCCTTCTTGATCTCGGCAATCAGCCCGTAGCGCCCCGAAGCCTCGGCCGCGGCCAGCGCCGCGCGGAACGGCCGGATGGGCGGCGCGGCCTTCGCGAGGGCCTCGACCTGGGCCAGGGGCCGCGCGGCCTTGGCCGCCGCGATCTCGCGCAGCTTGTAGGCTTTGATCTTGTCGAGAATGTCGCTCATGCGGGTTTGTTAGCCTGCCTTGTGCCGGGATTCCAGCGCGAGTGTGCCGGGGGCGGAATCGGGCGGGCTCAGGGGCCGCCGGTCGGGGCCTCTGCTGCCGGTCCGGCCAGCGGCAGTTGCACGACGAAACAGGCCCCGCCGCCGGGTGCGTCCTCGACCCATACCTTGCCCCCGACGGCATCGACGATGCGCTTGACGATCGCCAGCCCCAGCCCGGAGCCGGACTCGCTCCGTTTGTCGCCGCGCCGGAACCGCTCGAAAATCTCCTCGCGGGCGGCCGGCGGGACTCCCGGGCCTTGATCCGAGACCCGAAACATTCCCGCAGCGTCGATCTCGATTTCGACGGTCGTGCCGGCGGGGGTGTGCCGCAGGGCATTCTCGATCAGGTTGCGCAGGACGCGGTTCACCATGTTGGCGGAGCCCCTGACGCTGACCGGCCCGGCGGCGCCGGTAAGCGCCAGTTCCTTACGGTCGCGGATCGCCAGGGGCGCGAGCAGCGAGATCACCCCGACCGCGGCGGCATGGAGGTCGGTTTCCTCGTTGGTTGCCGCCTCGCCCGCCGCCTCGAGCTCGGACAGATACAGCAGCTGATGGACCATATCGGTCATCGCATCGATGTCCTGGCGCAGCGGTCCCGCGACGGCGGGATCCTGGATATCCCCGACACGTGCCTTCAGGACGGCGATGGGGGTCAGCAGCTCGTGCGCCGCGTCGGCGGTGAACCGCCGCTGCGCGTCGAGCGCGCGGTCGAGCCGCGCCAGCGCCGCGTTGATCGCACGCACAAGTGGCAGAATTTCGCGCGGCATACCCTCGGTCGGCAACCGGACACCGGATGCGTCGGGTCCGATCTCGGCGGCGCGCTTCGAGGCCAGTTGAATCGGCTGTATCGCCCTACGCATGATTCCGACGACCAGCACGGCGTAGACGACCGAGAAGATCACCGCGAGCCCGACGACAAGGCGCACCGTGCTGGTGTCGATCCGCGCCTTAACATCGGTGACGTCGGAGTATACCTCGAAGACGGTGGTCACCGCGCCCGACGCATCGAACCTAGGCACATAGGTTTCCACCACGTCCCGGTCGAAAAGCTCGCCGGAGAAGGCGCTTAACCTGTTCTCATAACTCAGCTTGCTGCTGGTCATGCCATTTTCGGCCGCGGCGCGGAATGCTCCGCTGTGGGTGTAGTCGTTGCCAATCTCGTCCAGATCAGACGAAAACACGATCAGGCCATTCGGGTTGTATATTTTTACCTTGAGGATCTTCAGGCCGTTCGTCGCAGTCGTGATCGCCTGGTTGATGGCAGCGACCTCGGCCCGCGACCGCAGGGTTACGGCGTCCATCGTTGCGGTGGTAGCGAAGAACTCCTCGTATTTGGCCGAGATCGTGTTGGAGAGAATTGTATCGACCGCAATGTTGTACCTTTCGGTCATATAGACCAGGTCGCTGGTTGCCTGGCGGTTGTAGAGCCATGCCACGAGGACCATCGCGGCCAGAAGCAGAATCGCGCTGGCGGTCGCGAGGTATCTGTAGATCTTCAGCACGGCGGCTTCCGGAGGGCGCGGACAGGACCGGCGGGGCCGGGAGGGGCGGCATCGGCCGCGCTTGCGCCCTGATGCGTACACGTTTCGAGTTTGTCCGGTACGCCGATCATTTGGGCCTATGCCTGCTTGCCTGGAGTGCGACCGATCTGGGTATCTCGGGCCTGACCCGGGACATGGCGGGAACGGGATGCGATTCCTTCCTCATGGGCTCAACTCGCATTCGTCGCCGCCGCCAGCGCCGCGACCTTGGCCTTGGCGGCGCCGGAGTCGATGCTCTCGGCGGCGATGGCCGCGCCCTCGCGCAGGTTGTCCGCCCGCCCGGCGATCACAAAGGCGGCTGCCGAGTTCAAGAGCGCCGCGTCGCGATAGGCCCCGGCGGCACCATCGAGCAGCGCCCGCAGGCGCAGGGCGTTCTCCTCCGGCGCGCCGCCGATGATCTCGCGGAACGGGTGGACCGGC
>DATHZU010000068.1:0-8781 GCA_035458445.1 Thermohalobaculum sp.
ATGGTGCCGGTCCACTCGCCCGAGGCCAGTTTCGGCAGGTAGGTGGCCTTCTGGTCTTCGGTGCCATGGGCGTTCAGCGCCGAATAGGCGCCGTGGGTCAGGCCGGCATACATCATGAAGGCCATGTTGGCGGCCGATTGCATGGTGCCGACGGCGAGGTTCAAGATAGTTGGAATCCCCTGCCCGCCATGGTCGGGATCGCACTCCATCGAGGGCCAGCCGCCCTCGCGCAGCAGGCGGTAGGCATCGGCAAAGCCCTCGGGCGTGTGCACGACGCCGTTCTCGAGCCGGCAGCCCTCCCGGTCGCCGACGGGGTTCAGCGGCGCCAGCACCTGCGAGGCGATCTTGCCCGCCTCCTCCAGCACCGCGCCGGTGAAGTCGGGCGTCAGATCGGCATAGCCCTCGATGGCGGTCTCGGCGTCGATCTTCAGCGCCTCGTGCAGCACGAAGCGGTAGTCGGCGAGCGGCGGGACGTAATCGGCCATCGGAGCCTCCGGGATGATATCCAGCGTTGAAGGTGGGCGCATGCGAAGACGCAGTCAACCGGTTGCGGCTTAACGCCTTGTGCAGGATCGACAAGCCGAGCCGCCGGCGCTACCAAGTCACGGCGAGAAATGCCGGCGGACCCGGCGGAGGATGACCATGGCCGAGGCAGAGGGCGGACAGGCGGCAGAGTGGTTCGACCGGCTCTACGGGTTGGAGCCGGCGCCGGACGGAAACGGCAAGCTGATGACCGGCCTGCCCTTCAGCGCCGAGATCGACATGCGGCTACACCAGGCCGGCGAAGGGGTGGCGGTGCTGTCGATCCCCTACCACGAGACCCTGGTCGGCGACCCGGAGACCGGGGTGCTGCATGGCGGCGTGGTCACCGCGCTCTTGGATACGGCCTGCGGCTGGGCGGTGATGGCATCGCCGGCAAAGCTGCGCTCGACCGCCACCCTGGACCTGCGCATCGACTACATGCGCCCGGCGACCGTGGGCGAGGCGGTCTGGTGCCGGGCCGAGTGCTACCGGCTGACCCGCTCGATCGGATTCGCCCGGGCCGTCGCCTATCACGAGGCGCCGGACGACCCGGTTGCGACCGCTCAGGGCAGCTTCATCCTCGAGCGCAGGGCGGAGGGCGGGGAATGACCGGCCCCGCGCAGGCACAGCGCCAGGCCGACCGCGACACCGCGCTGCAGGCGCTGACCGCGTCGGTCCCCTACAACCTGCTTCTGGGTGCCCGCTTCGAGCGCATGGGCGACGAGCTGACCGGGCGATTGCCCTACAAGCCGGCGCTGATCGGGAACCCGGTCCTGCCGGCACTGCACGGCGGGGTGACCGGTTCGTTCCTCGAGATCACGGCGCTGATGCAGCTGGCCTGGGACCAGGTGCTCGCCCGGATGGAGCAGGATCCGGTGCCGCCCTTCCCACCGTTTCCGAAGACCATCGACATCACCATCGACTATCTGCGGCCCGGGCTTCCGCGCGATACCTTCGCGCGGGCGACGGTGCAGAAGGCCGGGCGGCGGGTTGCCAATCTCCATGTCGAGGCCTGGCAGGAAAGCCGCGCCCGCCCCATCGCCATGCTGCGCGGAAACTTCCTGATGCCGTGACTGGCCCTCGTGCCCGCAACGCCTGACCGGCCCAATGAGATCGGGCCGCGTGCCTCAGGGCTCAAGCTGCCAATGATTACCCGATCGCTTTTCGGCTCGGCATGGGCCGGATGCGGATCTAGGCGCTGCGGCCCGCCTTGGCGGCAGGGATATGAGCGTCCGAAAGCGCCTCGATCTCCTCGATCAGCCCGGCCAGACGCGTCGCCATCGTCGCATTCTCGTCCTCGGCCGGCGCCATGCCGTCCAGCAACGCCGCGTCCCCGGTCAGCTCGTACTCGCCTGCCAGGCTCGCCAGCCGGTCGGCGTGGCGCCGCGCGGCATTCGCTGCCAATTCGTACAGGGCATCGAGCTTTGCGACCGCCGCCGCACCAAGCTCCGTCAGGCTGCCCTCGCCGCTTTCGCGCACGGTGTCGCAGACCGGCTGGAAAGTGCTGCGGACAATCTTGCCAAGCGCTTCCGCCCGGGCGTGGCTGGCGCCGCCGAAACGCCAGAAATCCTTCCATCGCGGAAATTCCACGTCGAAGGCCACGACCTGCGCCATGGATGCGACCGAGGGGGCTATCGAGCGCAGGTCCGCGAAATCGCCCCGGAACGAGTCGCGGTCAACCTTCACATGCTCGGACACGATGGCCCTCAGGTCCGTGGCAGCGGCGCTCAGGATGTTCGCCATCGCGTGCTGGGTCCGGGCGAAGCCATTGACCAGGTCATGCTCCAACTCGCCGCGCATGCGCGAGGGGTCGCAGGTCCAGATACGGCTCTTGGCGGAATCGACGTTGCGGAGCGAACGGGTCTCGATGTTGACAAAGGCCTCGAAGGCGCCTTCGAACGCGGCGTTCAGATCCGCCAGGCTCTCCTGCGTGACGCGCGCGAGTTCCTCCCTCCGGTGCTTGGTGAGGGCTTCGAGCCGGGGAACCAGGTTCTGCACCAGGCTCAGTTCGTCGGCGAAACGCTGGCGCCGCTCGGCGCGGGTCTTCTCGTCGACATTCGGCCGCGGCGCCGTGACCGACTGATCCCGGACATCCATATCCGCCGCAGACTTCACCGGCCGGGCGATGTCGCTGAGCGCGGTCACCGCCGACTGGATCCGCCCGCCGAAAGGACCGGCTGCGGCCAGTTCGGCCAAGGTCCGCGCCAGCCTCGGCAAACCCGAACAGAGCTCGCGCAGGCCGGCATCGCTGGCCGCGACATAGCCCGCGCGGCTGAGATACTCACCGAACGCGCGCAACTTGCGGGCCTCGCTGGAGGCGAGGCGCGGCGACTCCTGAAGCGCAAGCTCGCCCCACGCGCCGCTGCCGACGATCACCGGAATGTCGGCCGCGGGGAACTGACGCTGCAGAATCTGGCGCACCTGGCGGTCGATCTTCGGCGCTTCGATCGCCGGCTCGTCCAGTTGATCGATCCCGCTCACAAAGACAGCCATCTGACTCAGGTTCAGCGCCCGCGCCAACCGGGTCAGGCAAGCTTCGCCCTCCGCCATCACCTGGCGGGCCGAAATCACCAGGACATGAAGGTCGGCATGTCCCAGAGCCTGTTGCGCGATCTCGTCGCGAATCACCGAATGGTCGTTGATCCCGGGCGTGTCGATCACAGTCGTCGGAATCGCAAACGGTCCGGCGTCGAAATACATGTCCGCCGATTTGGTGATGTCCGCAAACCGGCCCTCTGCATGCCCGCGCCGTTGCTGCACCGGGGTTTCGCCCGGGGGATCGCCTGTGCAGACATAGTGGCGCAGGATTTCGCCGTTCAGGTCCTTGACCCGGTGCTCGCGCCCCAGCAGTTGGTGGAACTGGTCGCCCAGCCGGTTGCGGGCGCGCCGCTCCATCTGCTCGAACTGCTGCGCCAACGAGTCACGCTGCGAGTCCGAGAGGCCGGGATGGCCGCCGATCCCGTGCCCCGTGTCGCGACCGGCCAGACGCGCCCACTCGTCCGCCTGGAAGAAGCGGAAGCATGCGCGCAGGCCTCCCGGGTTCGGCAGGCCGAAATGCAGCGCGGAAACGGCAGTGGTCCATGGGTTCACGTCGGCGGGCAGGAAACCCGGTTGCTTGGCGAATGCGTTGACGAGCGTGCTCTTGCCGGCCTTGACCGGACCGACAAAGGCGATCCTGAGCGGCGGGCTCTCGAGGCCGCTTACGATCTTGCGAACGGTGCAGCGACTCTGCGCGTCGACGATCTCGGCGAGCTGCTTGCCGATCGACGCGACAAACTCCATCTGCGTACGCAAAGGAGCTGCGAATTTCGCTTCCCTATTCACCACCCGAAGCCATCGGCAAGATCAAAGCCCCCCCACCCTGCGCAGCATCGAATTCCGGATCGTATCAGTATCCGACGAGCCATCGGCTGCGCCCCCACGAGCAGCAGACGATCCTGCGCAAATTGGTCCATCAAGACTCACCATATCATGACAGGCGACAGGATGCGAGCCAGATTCAACACCTTAGCCGCAGGAAGTCTGCGCCGGGTCTCGGTTAGCGCGCCACCGTGGGGCGCGAGCATCGAGAATGCGGGGCCTGGCCGGAACAGGGTGGATCACGCTCCGGCGCCCGAAGGGTCGGGAATCGGGTTGCCACGATGCGGCAGAAATGCTTCGCTGCGGCACTTGTCTCCGCAGACGCTCTGCCGGGGAAGCTGCGCCGGCGTAACGCCTCCGGCGCAGAGTCCCATGCAAGCGGTTCCGGCGGCATCAACACCAAGGGAGAGAAACATGACCTTTCTGAAGACCGCCGCGGGAGCGGCAACCGCCGTGGCCCTGATCTGCGGCGTAGCGCAGGCAGCCGAAAAGACGCATTTGCGGATTCAGACCCATTACGGCCCCGAGACCATCTCGGGCAAGAATGCCGCGCAGTTCGTCGACGACATCCAGGTGATGTCGGGCGGCGACATCACGGTCGAGATGTTCTACTCGTCCTCGGTCGTCGCCTCGGTCGAGACCTTCGATGCCGCCGTCAACGGCATCCTCGACTGCGACATGACCGGCGGCGCCTACCAGACCGGCAAGAACCCCGCGTTCCAGTTCGTCGGCGACATCATGGGCGGCTACGACACGCCGTACCAGCAGCTCGGCTGGCTGTACAAGGGCGGCGGCCTGGAAGACGCCCAGGCGCTGTACAACTCGTTCGGCATGCAGCTGGTCGGCTGGTGGGTCGTGGGCCAGGAATCGCTGGCGTCCTCGAAGCCGCTCGAGTCGATTGCCGACTTCAAGGACTGGAAGTTCCGCTCGCCCCCGGGCATGGAAACCAAGATCTTCGAAAAGCTGGGCGCAAGCCCGATCGTGATGGACTTCACCGAGATCTTCACCGCTCTTGAGTCCGGCATCATCGAAGGCGCCGACGCCTCGATCCTGGCCAACAACAAGGGCATGGGCCTGTACGACATCGTCAAGCACGCCACCTATCCCGGCTTCCACTCGATGCCGTCCGACCACCTGGCCTGCAACAAGGACGTCTGGGACGCGATGCCCGAGGCGCACCGCCGCATCATGGACACCGCGATGCAGAAGCTGGCGCTGCAGCAGGCCCTGACCGCCGACTTCGAGAACAACAAGGCCGCCGCCGAACTGCGTGCCCAGGGCGTGACCCTGCACGACCTCAGCACGGAAGCCCGTGCCGCATTCCGTGCCGCCGCCGTGTCGACCTGGCCGGAATTCGCGACCACGGACGAGGCCAAGGCGCTGGTTGCCAGCCACACCGACTACCTCAAGTCGCAGGGCATGGCCGAGTGATCGCGCCCGCGGTCTGACAAGACATCGGCGAGCCCTGACGGGCTCGCCGATCAAATGACCGCGATAACGCGGCGAGGGATGCAGGGGGTCATATGCAACAGGAAGGGGTCTGGCTGGGGCCGTTTCGCGCGCCGATGCGGATGGTGGCGATCGTCTTCGTCGCGGCCGCCATTCTGAGCGGCGGATGGCTTATCGTGAGCACGCTGTTCCTGGGCTCCGAAATCGGGATGCACCAGATGCTGCGCCCGGGCGAGCTGATCTCGGTCAAGCTGACCCTGTGGTCGCTGCTCGGCGCGGTGGTCTTCTCGGCGATCTATCTGTCCGACACCATCGGCACGATCGAGCCGAAGCCGCAGGGTTTCTTCGACGTCCTCTCGCTGATCGTCGCCCGCATCTCGATGATCGCGATCGTCGCGGTCGTGGTGGTGATGTTCTACGAGGTCGTCGCCCGCTACGTATTCGAGAAGCCCACGCTGTGGGCGAACGAGCTGTCGCTGTGGATTGCAGGCTTCGTATTCCTCTTCGCCGGCCAGTACGCGATGCAGCAGCGCAGCCACATCCGGATCTACATCGTCTACGACATCATGCCCCGCTGGGCGCAGAAGATGTCCGACTGCATCTCGGTGCTGCTGATCTGGGTTTTCACCGTCTCGCTGGTCTGGGGCGGCTATAACGAGGTCAAGGCCAAGCTGCTGCGGATGGAGACCTTCGGCACCGCCTGGGATCCGCCGATCCCGGCGACGATCAAGTTCGCCATCCTGTTCATCATCTGCCTCGTCTCCCTCCAGGCGCTGTCGAACCTGATCGCCGACTGGAACAAGGCGCCCGAGCACCACTCGCCCGCCGACGAGATCGACGAGGCCGAGATCGAGAACATCCGCCGCACGCTCGAGGATCAGAAATAATGGTCGATATCGGCACGCTCAGCGTGATCATACTGCTGGCGATGTTCGTGCTGCTGGCGATCGGCATGCCGCTGGGCTTCGCCTCGGCCTTCCTCGCGGTCGCCACCCTGGTGCTGAAGTTCGGCCCGGAGCTGCTCTACGGCAATTTCGGCCGCGGCCCGCTGAACGTGCTGGGCCAGGCGGTCTACCGGCAGATGACGAATTACGTCCTGATATCGGTGCCATTGTTCATATTCATGGCCTCGCTGCTGGAACGGTCCGGCATCGCGCGCGACATGTACTCCTCGCTCAACGTCTGGCTGTCGCGCACGCGGGGCGGCATCGCCATCGTGACCTCGATCATGGCCGTCATCATGGCGGCCATGTCCGGTATCATCGGCGGCGAGGTGGTGCTGCTGGGCCTTATCGCCCTGCCGCAGATGCTGCGGCTGGGCTACAACCAGAACCTTGCCATCGGCACGATCTGCGCCTCGGGCAGCCTCGGCACCATGATCCCGCCCTCGATCGTGCTGATCATCTACGGGCTGGTGACCGAGACCTCGATCAAGGCGCTGTTCACCGCATCCTTCCTGCCGGGCTTCATGCTGGCCTCGTTCTTCATCATCTACATCGTCATCCGCTCGGCGCTGAACCCGGACCAGGCGCCGCTGCCTCCCGAGGACCCGGACGACCCGAAGGGGCGTGAGAAGGCGCTGATGTTCCTCGGCTTCCTGTCGCGATTCGCCCTGTGGATCACCGCCGTGCTGCTGGGCCGCGCGCTGTTCTTCACCGTGACCGGGGCCAACGAGGTCGTCGAGGGGGTCGAGCCGATTCCGTTGGGCATGGTCTCCGACATTCCCTGGATCGTCGGTGCCTTCGCCGTCGCCCTGGCGCTGATCCTGCTTGTCGTCGGGCGCGAGCGCACCGCGATCGGCTGGGCCATGGGCAAGGGCCTGATCGCTCCGGTCGTCGTGATCGGCGTGGTGCTGGGCTCGATCTATGGCGGCATCACCGGCATCACCGAGGCGGCCGGCATGGGCGTGATCGCGGTCTTCGTGATCGGCCTGATCCGCCGCGAGATGACCTTCGAGATCGTCTGGGACAGCCTGATGCGCACGCTGCGGTCCACCGGCACCATCATCTGGGTGACCATCGGCGCCGCCTCGCTGGCGGCGGCCTATACCCTGGCGGGCGGCCCGACCTATGTGGCGAACATGATCGTCGGCGCCGAGCTTCCCACCATGGGCATCATCCTGGTGATGATGCTGATCTTCCTGGTCATGGGCATGTTCATGGACTGGGTCGGCATCGTGCTGCTGATCATGCCGGTGTTCCTGCCCATCGTCATGAAGCTGCCGGTCGATGAGATCGGCTTCCTGGGCGGTGTCGACCCGAAGCACGTCGCGATCTGGTTCGGCGTGGTGTTCTGCATGAACATGCAGGTCAGCTTCCTCAGTCCGCCCTTCGGGCCGGCCGCCTTCTACCTGAAATCGGTGGCGCCGCCGGAGATCTCGCTGACCGACATCTTCCGGGGCTTCCTGCCCTTCATCTGCATCCAGCTTCTGGCGCTTTCGATCCTGCTGCTGTGGCCGGGGCTGGTGTCGGTATGGCTGTAGGCGGATCCGGGTGCCGCGCAGGCGGCATCGCGCGCAACATCTAGGAGACTTTCATGGCCGACACGGTCAGGCTCGACGCGGCGGACAATGTGGTCACCGCGATCCGCCCGCTTGCGGCGGGCGCCGCGGTGGAGGGCGCCGTCACCACGGCGCTGATCCCGCGCGGGCACAAGGTGGCGACCGCCGCCATCGCCCGGGGCGCGCCGGTGCTGAAATACGCCCAGGTCATCGGCTACGCCGCCGAGGACATCCCGGCGGGCGCCCATGTGCACACCCACAACCTCGAGTTCCGGGGCACCCGGCACGACTATGAATTCTCCACCGACCTGCGCCCGGTGGCACCTGCGGCCCAAGCCGATACCTTCATGGGCTTCCGCCGCGCCAACGGCCGCTGCGGCACCCGCAACTACATCGCGGTTCTGACCTCGGTGAACTGCTCGGCCACCGCCGCGCGCAAGATCGCCGCCGCCTTCGGGCCTGCGGAGCTGGCCGCCTACCCCAATGTCGACGGCGTTGTCGCCTTCGTCCACGGCACGGGATGCGGCATGGCCACCAATGACGAGGGCTTCGGCGCGCTCCAGCGGGTGATGTGGGGCTATGCGAAGAACCCCAACGTGGCCGGCGTACTGATGGTCGGCCTCGGCTGCGAGGCGAACCAGATCGACTGGCTGCTGGAGGCCTATGGCATCCAGAAGACCCCCCTGTTCCAGACCATGAACATTCAGGACGTGGCGGGCCTGCGCCGCACGGTGGAACTGGGGATCGAGAAGATCCGCGCCATGCTGCCGCTGGCCAACCAGGCCACGCGCGAACCCTGCCCGGCCTCGGAGCTGATGGTGGCGCTGCAATGCGGCGGCTCGGACGCCTGGTCGGGGATCACCGCCAACCCGGCGCTCGGCCATGCCTGCGACCTGCTGGTGGCCCAGGGCGGCACCGGCGTGCTGGCCGAGACGCCGGAGATCTACGGC
>DATHZU010000069.1:0-16979 GCA_035458445.1 Thermohalobaculum sp.
AGAAAGGGAGAACGAAATGTTCCTTCGCTCATTGCTGGTGTGCGCTGCCATCGGAATGTCCACGACGCCTGCGCTGGCGGGTCACTGCCCAAAAGACGCTGCGGCAATTGACGGCGCTATGAGCAGGATGACACTGGACGACGCAACCCGCGCCACGGTGCAATCCTTGCGCGACGAAGGCATGGCGCTTCACAGTGCCGGAAATCACGGGGACAGCGAGCGCAAGCTTGCCGAGGCGATGAGGATTCTTCTCGACGCCAAGTAGGACGCCACGCAGGGCGCCTGACTTTGCCGCGCCCGGTTTGGGTGCGGGATGGTTGGGTATTGTTCTCCCGGTCCTACCGCGCTTTTCCCGGTGTCGGGTTCGGCGGGACCGCTTTCAGATAGGCGGCGATGGCGGCGCGGTCGACGTCGGTCAGCTCGGCCAGGTTCTCCTGAACGGCGATCATTGCCCCGCCAAAGGTCTCGAGGTCAGGCAGCAGCCCGGTCTTGAGCGCCGCCGCGATATCGTCCTCGCTCCAGGATCCGATCCCGTCGGCATGGGGGGTGATGTTGGGGAACGGGTTCCTGCTCTCCGGATTTGGCGCGCCGGACAGCGCCAGCTCCTCTTTCGGTGCGCCGAGAGCGTTGCGCGGCGTGTGGCACTCGCCGCAATGGCCCGGGCCGGTCACCAGATAGGCGCCGCGGTTCACTTGGGCGCTGGCGCCGGGGATCGGGACGAAGGGCCGGTTGTCCATGAACAGGAACTTCCAGCCGCCCAGCAGGCGCCGCCAGCGCAGATGCGGCGGCAGGTCATGCGCCGGGGCGTCGTTGGCCGTGGCGGGCAGCGTGTCGATGAAGGCCTTCAGGTCCAGCACGTCGGTCACGCCCATGCGCTGGTACGAGAGATAGGGGAAGGCGGGGTAGTAGTGCCGCCCGCCGGGCGAGACGCCGCGCATCACCGCGTTGACGAAATCCAGATCGCTCCAGGCGCCGATGCCGTGAGCCGGATCGGGCGAGATGTTCGGCACGTGGAAGGTACCGAAGGGGGTTTTCATGGCCAGCCCGCCGGATAGGGTCAGCTTCGCCTCGCCCTTCGTCCCGGGAGCCGCATGGCACGAGGCGCAGCCCGCAGCGAAGAAGATAGTACGGCCGTTTGCGGGGTCGCCGCGATGGTCCGGCAGGTCGCCGGCCGCAAGCGTGCGCGGCGCGGTGACCAGCCAGAATGTTGCCGCCCCCGCGACGATTGCGAGGGCGGCAACGGTCAGGAATTTACGCATGATCTGGCGCTGAGCCCAGATCGTCAGAATTCCTTCGCACGGAAATCGTTGTGGCAGGCCCCGCAGATCTTGCCCGCAGCGCCGATTGCCGCAGCGAGCTCGGGCTGGCCTTTGCCAGCCTCCTGCGCCAGGACACCGACTGCGGCCTGAAGATCGGCGAAATACTGGTCGAACTTTGCTTTGTTTGCGAAGATCTCGGGAAGCGCGCGCGTCTTGCCCGGGCGGTCTTCCTTCGACGAGCCCGCGACGAACAGGTCCGGGTAGGGGTAGTTATAGAGCGTCACCAGGTTGTCCGCGGCTTTCTGCGCGGCCCCGGCATCGTAGGCGACATCGCCCTTGGCCATGCCGAAAATCGGTCCCGCGCTAAACGAGACGAGTTGCATGAAGCCCTGTCGAGCTCCGATCGCCTTGTCGACGCCATCGGGCTTGTCCTGTGCGATCGCCGCCATCGGATCCGAAACCACCGCCGCAAAGAGTGCAGCAGTGACGAATTTTAGGAAATTCTTGGTCACGTTCATCCCTGTTTTCCTTTTTTAGGAAAGTCCACACATTGGCGCCATAATAGTTAGCGCAGAGCCGAGCCGGTGCCAACTAAATGAATCGAAATGAACACAAAAAGTTTTTGTAAAGTACCTTCGCGCGCGGCCGGCGCGTCGCCACCGCAGGCGAAGAAACAAAGGAGTCTGGCTTCAGACCGGCACGAAACCGTCGGCACCCCGATAGACCTTCAGCGCGCCGGTGCCGATATCGATGAAGACCCCGTGCAATGTCAGCATCCCCTCCTGGACAGCCTTGGTGACGAAGGGGAAGGTCTCGAGATTGCGGAGCGAGGTGAGCACCGCCTCGTGTTCCAGCGCCGATTTGCGGGCTTCGGGATCGGTCTCGGCCGCCGCCGCCACCCGGTCGTAGCCGGGGCGCAGGATGTCCATCCAGCGGCCGACGAAGCTGGTCGCCTCGTCCAGTTCGGGCGCCTGGCCCGAGCACATGTCGTGGCAGGCGCGGACACCGCCGCAGTTCGAATGGCCGACCACCACGATATGCGCGACCTTCAGGGCGTTGACCGCGTACTCCACCGCCGCCGAGGTGCCGTGGTGCTGGTGGTCCGGGTTGTAGGGCGGGATCAGGTTGGCGACGTTGCGCACCACGAACAGGTCGCCCGGCTCGGCCCCGAACATCTCGACGATGTTCACCCGGCTGTCGCAGCACGAGACCATCATCGCCCGCGGGCGCTGACCCTCGGCCGCCAGGCGTGCGAACCAGGCCTTGTTGTCGGCGAAGCGCTGGGTGTGCCAGGCGCGGTAGCGCTCGGTCAGGTAGCTGGGCAGCGGGCTGGTCGCGGCGATCTCGGTCATGCGTCTGGCTCCGTTGGTTGGCGGCTCTCGTCTAGACGAGACGGCGCGCCGCCGCAATGAAATCCACCAATTCCGCAGGGTGCATGGTGTCGCAATTGCGCCCCGGACCCGCTGCGACTAAACCGGACCCGAGTTCAAATCCAGAAGGGGGCGCCCGCGATGGCCGAGATGACCGTGGTCGAGATTCAGGGAAGCGGCGGGCCGGAGGTTCTGGTGCCGGGGCGCCGGGCAGTCCCTGCCCCGGGCCCTGGCCAGGTGCTGATCCGGGTCGCGGCTGCGGGCGTCAACGGGCCGGACATCATGCAGCGCCAGGGCCGCTATGCGCCGCCGCCGGGCGCCTCGGACCTGCCGGGGCTGGAGGTCTCGGGCGAGATCGCGGGGATCGGCGAAGGGGTGCGCCGCTGGAAGCAGGGCGACAAGGTTTGCGCCCTGACCAAGGGCGGCGGCTACGCCGAGTATGTGGCTGTCGAGGCCGGCCATGTGCTGCCGGTGCCCGAAGGGGTGGAGCTGATCGACGCAGGCGGGCTGTGCGAGACCTACTTCACCGTCTGGAGCAACTTCTTCTTCGGCCACGAGGTGGGGCCGGGGTGGGTCTTCCTGGTGCATGGCGGCAGCGGCGGCATCGGCTCGACCGCAGTTCAGCTCGGCGCGGCGCTGGGGTTGCGGGTCTTCACCACCGCGGGCTCGGCGGAGTCCTGCGCCTTCTGCGAGAGCCTGGGGGCCGAGCGGGCGATCAACTACCGAGACGAGGATTTCGTCGAGATCGTCAAGGCGGCTGGCGGCGCCAGCCTGATCCTGGACTTCATGGGCGGCGACTATGTGGGGCGCAACTTCAAGGCGGCGGCGATGGACTGCCGGATCGTGCAGCTGGCCTTCCGGCTGGGGTCGGAAGTGCAGGTCAACCTGATGCCGATCATGCTGAAGCGGCTGACGCTGACCGGCTCGACCCTGCGGCCGCGCCCCGACGCCTTCAAGGCGGCGGTGGCCGCCGATCTGGAGGCCCGCGTCTGGCCGCTGTTCGCCGCGGGCAAGCTGCGCAGCGTCACCCACGCGGTGCTGCCGCTGACCGAGGCGGCGAAGGCCCACGAGGCGATGGAGGCGGCGGGGCTGAGGGGGAAGATCCTGCTCACCACCTGAGGCGGTGCGGCATTCCGCCTCCGCGTAATGGCGTAGCGCCAATCGAAAACGGCCCGCGGAGCGCGCGGGCCGTTTTTCTTTTTGGCTATCGCCTGAAGGCGGTCAGGTCGAGGCCTTCTTCCCTCTCATCCGTCCCCACACCTGCTTGAGCAAGGGCAGGAAGATCAGGATCACGGCGATCACCGTGATCGGACCGGCGATCGGGCGGGTCAGGAAGATCGACGGATCGCCCGAGGACAGCAGCAGCGACTGGCGCAGCGTCGGTTCGGCAATCGGCCCCAGAACGATGGCCAGCACCGCCGGTGCAAGCGGGTAGTCGAGCTTGCGCAGGAAGAAGGCGCCCAGGCCGAAGATCAGCATCAGCCAGACGTCGTGCATGTCCTGGGTCGCGGCATAGCCGCCGACCACCGAGAGGACGAAGATCATCGGCGCCAGCACGGTGAACGGCATCCGCAGCATCCACAGGAACAGCGGGATGAAGGCGATGTTGATCACCAGCGCGAAGAAGTTCGAGACGTAGAACGAACCGATCAGGCCCCAGACGAACTCGGTCTGGTCGGTGAACAGGCGCGGACCAGGGGTCAGGCCCCAGATCACCATGCCGCCGAGCAGGATGGCCGTGGTCGGCGAGCCCGGAATGCCCAGCGTCAGCATCGGCAGCATGGCGCCGGTCGAGGCCGAGTTGTTGGCCGCTTCCGGTGCGGCGACGCCGCCCGGATGGCCCTTGCCGAATTCCTTCGGATTGCGCGCCACCATCTTCGAGACGCCATAGGCCATCAGCGAGCCCGGCGTGGCGCCGGCCGCGGGCAGGATGCCGACGAAGAAGCCCAGGAACGAGCCGATGGTGATGCCCTTCCAGCCCCGCCGCGTGCCTTCCTTGGCGTCCCGGAAGATGCCTTTCACCGATATCTCGGGATCGGTCATGGTGACGTCGCCACGGGTCGAGTCGATGGTCCACAGCATCTCGCCGATGCCGTAGACACCGATCGCGAGCACCAGGAAGTTGATGCCGTGCAGGAAGCCGGAGATGTCGAAGAAGACCAGGCGCGGCGCGCCGGATATCTCGTCGAACCCGACCGCCGCGAACACCAGGCCGATGCAGATCGAGAAGATCGTCTTCGGGATATCGTCGCCGCCCAGGCCGACGAATGTGGCGAAGGCCAGCAGCATCAGCGCGAAGATCTCGGGCGGGCCGAAGCTGAGCGCGACGGTGGCGAGCGGAGGCGCGAAAAGGGTGAACAGGACGTTCGACACCGTACCGCCGACGAACGAGGCAATGGCAGCCGTGACCAGCGCAAGGCCGGCCCGGCCCTGCAGCGCCAGGGGCCGCCCGTCGAACGTGGTCGCCACCGCGGTCGAGGCGCCCGGAATCCCCAGCGTGATCGAGCTGATCGCGCCGCCATACATGGCGCCATAATAGATCGCCGCCAGGAAGATGATCGCCGAGGTCGGCGGCACCAGGAAGGTGATCGGCAGCAGGATGGCGACGCCGTTGACCGAGCCCAGGCCCGGCATGGCGCCGATGAACAGCCCCAGCGTCACGCCGATGACGATCAGGAAAAGGTTCAGCGGCTGGAGCGAGATCCAGAAGCCGTCCGCCAGGTGTCCGAGAATTTCCATCATGTCCGGGGTTGCCTATCAGGTGCTGGAGGTCAGGATCGGGATCTGCCGGCTCAGTAGATCAGGTCGGCCAGGGCATTGAAGAACGGGTCGGTGAAGCGCATGCCCTTCGGCAGCGTGATCCGCATCAGGGCTTCGAAGAAGTAGAAGAAGATGCAGGGCGTCGCGACCGAGATCGCCATCGTGGTCTTCCAGGTGTGGCGCCCGAGGAAGCGCAGGTAATAGACCAGGAACACGAACATGCCGCCATACATCGAGATGATGTGGGTGAGCCCGATGAAGCCGGCGATGCCGCCGCCGACCAGGATCAGCATCTTGACCCCGTGAGCGTCCAAGAACGGCTCGGTCGATTGCGACGGCGGGCTGGACCTGCGGTAGGCGTTGAAGGTGATGAAGATCGTGCAGATCAGCATCACGCCTGCCAGCCAGAATGGCCAAGCACCGCCGCCCGGGCCCTCGCCGCGGATATAGCCGACTTCGAGCTCGGTGCTCTTCCACATCATGTAGACCGAGAGAAGGGCCAGCACGCCCGCCGTAACAAATTCTGCACGTCGCATGCCGACCCTCCCCTAGACTACGTTTCAGTCCTCCTGTTGATCGGAGGTTATTCGCCCATCGCCGCGAACAGTTCCTTGTGGTTCTCGACCTGGGTCGCCCAGTAGGCCTTCTGAGTCGCCGGATCCATCGGCAGGCCTTCAAGGCTCTCGGACTTCATGTAGTCCTGCCACTCGGAAGACTCGTAGACCTTGGTGAACAGGGCCTGGTAGAAGGCCGCCGCGTCGTCGGACATGCCCGGCGCGCCGACGACGGCCCGCTGGTTGTAGTAGCTGAAGTCCTTGCCCAGCTCCTTGACTGTACGGATGTCCGGCAGGTTCGGCAGGCGCTCGTCCGAGAAGGCGATCAGCGGAACCACGTCGCCAGACGCGTAGAAGCCCTTGGCCTCGGACGGGTTGTTGACAGTGGCCATGATCTGCTCGCCGGCCAGGTCCTTGGCCACCGCGCCGCCGCCCTTGTAGGGGATGTACTTGATCTTCAGATCGAAGTTCTTCTCCATCCAGGCGATGACGGTCGAGTCTTCCTGGCCCTTGCCGGTGCCGCCCATGACGTAGCTGCCGTCATTGCCGACCTTGGCGAGCCAGTCCTCGAAGGTGGTGATGCCGGAATTCTTGTGAACCCAGAGCACGAACGGGTCGACGCCCATCATCTGGATCGGGGTGAAGGTCTGGATGTCGATGCCGAGGTTCGGCTGGCGCAGCGGCGTGGTGAAGAACGAGTTGAGCGTCACCAGGATGGTGTGGTCAGGATCGCTGGCGCCCTTGAGCGCGATCAGCGCCTCGGCGCCCGAGCCACCGCCCTTGTTGTTCGGGACCAGCGGGCGCGGCGACATGCCGTGCTTCTCGACGACCGACTGCACGAAGCGTGCGATCTGATCGGCGCCGCCGCCCGGGCCAGCCATGATCACGAAGTCGATCGGCTTTACCGGCTCCCAGGCCTGCGCCGTGCCGGCGAGCCCCGCGAAGCCAACGACGGCGGCGGTCGCCGCCATCATGATCCTACGTGTGAATGCCATGTCATCCTCCCTTGGTTGATGGCAGTTATTCAGTTCGATGAAGGCGGACAGCGGGCTGTCTGCTTGCCCATCCTTGGTGCCTTCATTTGGCAGCCTTGCGGTGCCGGTCGCCTCCTAGGTCAGCCCTCACCACATTGTATGTGGTATACCAGAGTTGCGATCCTATGCCAGCCACTCACAAAATCAACATATTTCACGAGGTCGCAAGGCGAATCCGGCGAATTAATGCGTCATGATGACCGGAACGGTTGTGCGATCGACGATATCCTGGGTCGCGCCACCGAACACCATCTCCTGGTCGCGGCTGCGGCTGTAGGCGCCCATCACCAGAAGATCGGCGCCGACGCTGTCCACGGCGGCCAGAATCGCCGCGCCGGGACCCGAGTCGGCATTGATCGCCACGCGCCGGGCCGAGACGCCGCGGATTGCCAGATAGCGCTCCAGTTCCTCGTAGCTTGCGCCATGATTCTGCGTGCCGCCGTCGAGCACGATCACCTCGTCGGCCGCCTGGATCAGCGGCAGCGACATGGCGATTGCCCGCGCCGCCTCGGATGAGCCGTTCCAGGCAATCGCGATCCGCTTGCCCAGGCTGGCGGGAGCCTTCGGCGGACAGATGAGAACCGGGCGCCCGGTGTTGAACAGTGCCGCGCGCAGCGTGTTGACGCCCAGGTTGCGGTCGCGGTCCGGCTTTGCCACGGCCACCAGATCGGCAAGGCGGCCATGGCGCTTGATCACGTCCATCTGCTTGCCCTGCTCCTCGCACCAGCCGGCGGTCGGCCGGTCGAGAGGCGGCAGACCGTCCTCGACCAGCTCGAGCCCCAGCTTGGCCACGAGTTCGCGGAACTCGGCCTGCAGGCTGGCTTCCTCGGCATTCGCCAGTTCGACCGCCTGGGCCTCGATCTGCTTGCGCAGCATCGCCGGCACGACCACCCCGTAGGGGATCAGATCCTGGGGCCGCGCCCGGCAATGCACCGCTTCCAAATGGGCATTGTGACGCCGGGCAATCGCGGCGGCGTGGGTGAGAACGATCTCGCCCTTGCCGTCGCCGCGGACCGGAACCAGGATCTTCACGATCGACATGCAGCTTCTCCCTAGAACAGGCCTTCGATCTCGCCCGCGTCGTTGAGGTAGATGGTCTCGGCCGCCGGAACCCGCGGCAGTCCGGGCATGGTCATGATCTCACCGCAGATCGCAACCACGAAACCGGCCCCGGCCGAGAGGCGCACCTCGCGCACCGGCAGGCTGTGCCCGGTGGGCGCGCCGCGCCGGTTCGGGTCGGTGGTGAACGAGTACTGGGTCTTGGCCATGCAGACCGGCAGGTTGCCGAAGCCGTTGGCTTCCCACTGCTTGAGCTGGTCGCGGATCGACTTGTCGGCCAGCACCTCGTCGGCGCGGTAGATGCGCTTGGCGATGGTCTCGATCTTCTCGAACAGGCCCATCTCGTCCGGGTAGAGCGGCGCGTACTGGGCCGAGCCGCCCTCAACGATCTCGACCACCTTGTGCGCCAGGTCGGTGATGCCCTTCGAGCCATGCGCCCAGTGCTTGCAGAGCACCGCCTCGGAGCCCTGCTCGGCCACATAGGCCTTGACCGCGTCGATCTCGGCATCGGTGTCGGTGACGAAATGGTTGATCGCCACCACCGCCGGCACGCCGAACTGCTTCATGTTCTCGATGTGGCGGCCCAGATTGGCGCAGCCCTTCTTCACGGCCGCCACGTTCTCGGCGCCCAGATCCTCGCGCTTGACGCCGCCGTTCATCTTCATCGCCCGCACGGTGGCGACGATCACCACCGCCTTCGGGCGCAGGCCGGCCTTGCGGCACTTGATGTTCATGAACTTCTCGGCACCCAGATCGGCGCCGAAGCCGGCCTCGGTGACCACGTAGTCGGCGATCTTCAGCGCCGTGGTGGTGGCCATGACCGAGTTGCAGCCATGGGCGATGTTGGCGAAGGGGCCGCCATGGACGAAGGCGGGGTTGTTCTCGAGCGTCTGCACCAGGTTCGGCTGGATCGCGTCCTTCAAGAGCACCGCCATGGCGCCGTCGGCCTTGATGTCGCGGCAGGTCACCGCGGTCTTGTCGCGGCGGTAGGCGACGATGATGTCGCCGAGGCGCTTCTGCAGATCTTCCAGGTTCCGGGCCAGGCACAGGATGGCCATGACCTCGGAGGCGACGGTGATGTCGAAGCCGGCCTGGCGCGGGAAGCCGTTCGCGACCCCGCCGAGCGAGCAGACGACGTCGCGCAGCGCCCGGTCGTTCATGTCGAGCACCCGGCGCCAGGTGACGCGGCGGGTGTCGATATCCAGCGAGTTGCCCCAGTAGATGTGGTTGTCGATCATCGCGCTCAGAAGGTTGTGCGCCGAGGTGATCGCGTGGAAGTCACCGGTGAAGTGGAGGTTCATGTCCTCCATCGGCACGACCTGGGCATAGCCGCCGCCCGCGGCGCCGCCCTTCATGCCGAAGTTCGGACCAAGGCTGGCCTCGCGGATGCAGATCGCGGCCTTCTTGCCGAGGGCGCACAGCCCGTCGCCGAGGCCGACCGTGGTCGTGGTCGTGCCCTCGCCCGCCGGGGTCGGGTTGATCGCGGTCACCAGGATCAGGGCGCCGTCCTTGTTGCCCTGGACCGAGTTGATGAACTCGGCCGAGACCTTGGCCTTGTCATGGCCGAACGGCAGCAGGTCCGCGCTGGAGATGCCCAGTTTCGCGCCGATCTCCTGGATCGGTTTCTTGTTTGCCTTCCGGGCGATTTCGATATCCGACATGTGCTTCATTCTCCAGAAAAGTTGACCTGCGCTCAGGAGCCGAACCTGGTCCCGGCCGCGATGTTTGCCTGTGCCGCCCATTCAGCGGCGGGAATCTTTCCCCCGCCGGCGGGCCGCACCCGTTTTAGGAGGATTCGCCCACCCGCCGCCTGCACGGTTACGCCATCCTCGGATACGGACACGACTTCCCCGGGGGTTCCGGCGCCCTCGGCGCGGCGCGCATCGAACAGCAGGACCTCTGCACCGCCGACCGTGGTCCAGGCGCCGGGCTGCGGGTTGGCGCCGCGAATCATGTTGTAGACATCGGCCGCCGGGCGGCCCCAGTCGATCTGGACGTCCTTCTTGCGGCACCAGCTCTCGTAAGTGGCGCGGCTCTCGTCCTGCTTTGCGTGCGGCGGGTTGCCGGACCGGATCAGGTCGATGGCCTCGAGCGTGGTCGAGATACCGAACGGGAAGATCTTCTTGAAATAGACATCGCCCAGCGTGTCGTCCGGGCCGATCTCGACCTCGCGCTGCAGCAGGATGTCGCCCTCGTCCAGCCCGTCATCGGGGAAGAACCAGCTGAGACCGGTCCTGGTCGAGCCCCAGATGATCGGCCAGTTGATCGAGGACGGGCCGCGGTGCAGCGGCAACAGCGACGGGTGGAAGCAGATCGAGCCGTGCTTCGGGATGTTGCGCGCCTCCTCGGGGACGAAGATGATCATGTAGGCCATGACCATCAGGTCGGCATTCAGCGACCGCATCTGGTCGAGGACGTCCTTGTCCTTGTAGTTGGCCGGCTGGAACAGGGCCAGGCCGTGCTCGAGCGCCGCCTCCTTGATCGGGTCGATGGGGCGGCCTTCCTTGTCGGGCGCGGTGTAGACGCCGACCACCTCGTCCTTGCCAGCTTCGAGAATCTTCTCGAGCGCTGCACGCCCGAAGGCCTGCTGTCCGTTCACGATCAGCCGCATGCCGCCATTCCTCCAGTCTTCCCGCCGAATGCTCCGGCGTTTGTTTCTTCCGTCCGGCCCGTATTACTCGGCCGCGATCTTCAGCTCGCCGACCGCGCCCGACTCGCCGATCCTGGCGATCTCCTCGGCCGAGTAGCCCAGCACGTCGCGCAGGATCTCGGCCGTGTGCTCGCCCAGCAGCGGCGAGCGGGTGACCTCGGACGGGCTGTCGCTGAGCTTGATCGGGTTGCCGACCGTCAGGTACTTGCCCCGCGTCGGGTGGTCGACCTCGACGATTGTGCCGGTGGCGCGCAGGCCCTCGTCCTCGGCGATCTCCTTCATGCTGAGGATCGGGCCGACGGGGATATCCAGCGGGTTGCAGGCGTCCATCACCTCGAACTTGGTCTTGGTCATGGTCCACTGCTCGATGCGGCCGAAGATCTCGTTCAGCTTGTCGAGCCGCTCGCCCGGCTTGGCATAGCCCGGCATGGTCTTCCAGTCCGGCTCGCCGATCAGGTCGCAGATCTTCGGCCAGGCGGCGGCCTGGGTGATGAAGTAGGTATAGGCGTTGGGGTCGGTCTCCCAGCCCTTGCACTTGAGGATGCGGCCGGGCTGGCCGCCGCCCGAATCGTTGCCGGCGCGCGGCACAGCCTCGCCGAAGGGCACGCCCTCGCCGAACTGCGAGTATTCGGTCAGCGGACCGGCCGCCAGGCGCTGCTGGTCGCGCAGCTTGACCCGGCAAAGGTTCAGGACGCCGTCCTGCATCGCCGCCAGAACCCGCTGGCCGCGCCCGGTTTTTTCCCGCTGGTAGAGCGCAGTGACGATGCCGAGCGCCAGGTGCAGGCCGGTCCCCGAATCGCCGATCTGGGCGCCGGTGACCATCGGCAGGCCGTCGCGGTCGCCGGTGGTCGAGGCCGAGCCGCCGGCGCACTGCGCCACGTTCTCGTAGACCTTGCAGTCCTCGTACTTGCCGGGGCCGAAGCCCTTCACGGAGGCCATGATCATGCGGGGATTGATCTTCTGGATCGCCTCCCAGCCGAAGCCCATGCGGTCGAGCGCGCCGGGGGCGAAGTTTTCGACCAGCACGTCGCAGGTCTTGACCAGGCGGGTCAGCACTTCCTTGCCGGTCTCGTTCTTCGAGTTCAGCTCGATCGAGCGCTTGTTGTGATTCAGCATGGTGAAGTAGAGGCTGTCGGCGCCCGGCACGTCGACCAGCTGCTTGCGGGTCGCGTCGCCCTCGCCGGGGCGTTCCACCTTGATCACGTCGGCGCCGAACCAGGCCAGAAGCTGGGTGCAGGTGGGGCCGGACTGAACATGGGTGAAGTCCAGAATTTTGACGCCTTCGAGAGCTTTCATGTCTTGCTCCTACGTTTCCCGGTTAGGCTCGACGGAGCCGGATTATTTCTTCTTCACCACGCTCTGCGGGTTCAGGTTGCCGATGCGGCCGGACTCGGTGCCCGCCAGCGGATCGATGATCGCGTTGACGAGCGTCGGCTTGCCGGACGCGATGGCGGCGCGCACCGCACGCTCGAGGTCGTCGGGCGAACGCGCCTCGACGCCGACGCCGCCGAAGGCCTCCATCATCATGTGATACTTCGATTCCTTGACGAAGACCGTGGTGCCCGGGTCGCGCCCGGTGGGATCAGTGTCGGTGCCGCGGTAGATGCCGGAATTGTTGAAGATCACCACGCAGACCGGCAGGTTGTAGCGGCAGATGGTCTCGACCTCCATGCCGGAGAAGCCGAAGGCGCTGTCGCCCTCGACCGCCACCACCGGCTGGCCGGTCTCGACCGCGGCGGCAATGGCGGTGCCCATGCCGATGCCCATGACGCCCCAGGTGCCCACGTCGAGGCGCTTGCGGGGCTTGTACATGTCGATCACCGAGCGGGCGAAATCCAGCGTGTTGGCACCCTCGTTGACCAGGATCGCGTCCGGGTGGTCGGCGAAGATCGCCTTCAGCCGCCCCAGCGCGCCATGGAAGTCCATCGGAACGTTGTTGTTCATCAGCTTCGGCGCCATTTTGGCGACGTTGCCCGCCGCCTTCTCGCGCACCGCGCCGATCCATTCGGCCGAGGGCTTGGCCCAGTTGTCGCCCATCTTGTCCAGGAGCGCGGTCAGGCAGGACTCGATGTCGCCGACCAGAGGTGCGGCGATGGGCTGGTTACTGTCCATCTCCTTCGGGTCGATGTCGATATGGATGAACTTCTTCGAGTGCGGCTTGCCCCACTGCTTGCCCTTGCCGTGGCTGAGGAGCCAGTTCAGCCGGGCGCCGACCAGCATCACCACGTCGGACTCGGCCAGCACCAGCGAGCGGGCGGCACCGGCATATTGCGGGTGGTCGTCCGGCAGCAGGCCCTTGGCCATCGACATGGCAATGTAGGGGATGCCGGAGGTCTCGACGAACTGGCGCACCTTGTCGTCGCACTGGGCGTAGGACGCGCCCTTGCCGAGGATGATCAGGGGCCTCGAAGCGCCCTTCAGCACGTCGATGGCCCGGTCGATCGCCTGCGGTCCCGGGAACTGCGCCGGGGCGGCGTCGACCACCTTGATCAGCGACTTCTCGCCCTCGAGCGCGTCCATCGCCTGCCCCATCAGGCTGGCCGGCAGGTCGAGATACACGCCGCCCGGACGGCCGGAGACCGCGGCGCGGATGGCGCGGGCGACGCCGACGCCGATATCCTCGGCATGCAGCACCCGGTAGGCCGCCTTGCACAGCGTCTTGGCGATGGCGAGCTGGTCCATCTCCTCGTAGTCGCCCTTCTGCAGGTCGACGATCTCGCGCTCGGACGAGCCGGAGATCAGGATCATCGGCCAGCAGTTTGTGGTGGCATGGGCCAGCGAGACGAGTCCGTTCAGGAAGCCGGGTGCCGAGACGGTGAGGCAGACGCCGGGCTTCTTGGTGAGGTAGCCGGCGATCGCCGCCGCGTTGCCGGCGTTCGATTCGTGGCGGAACGAGATGACCCGGATGCCCTCGGCCTGGGCCATGCGGCCGAGGTCGGTGACCGGAATGCCCGGCACGTGGTAGATCGTCTCGATCCCGTTGAGCTTGAGCGCGTCGATGATCAGGTGGAAGCCGTCCGTGAGTGCGGGCGCTTCCGCCTCGACATCATGCGCAGTGCTCGGTGCCACAGCCATACGTGTTCTCCTTGGAAGTGCCGAGTGCTCCGGTCAGTGCTCGACCGGGTCGGTTGGATTCAGGATGAATTTCCAGCTCCGACGGATGTATTCGTGGAGCCTGAGCGTGTGCTCGCGGACAAGATCGGACGCGAGGTCCGCATTGCGGTCCTCGATGGCCTCGATGATGTTGATGTGGTCGACGACCGACCGGTCGGCCCGCGACCCGTCTCGGAGCGCCTTGCGGCGCACCGCCTTCAGATGGGCGAAGACCCCCTTGGCGATGTCCTGCAGCATCTGGCACTTCGACAGGCCGAGGACGCAGAGATGGAACTCGATATTTGCCTCGGAGTATTCGCTGAGCTGGGCCTTGACGCTGCCCTTGCTGAACTGGGTCCCGATCTGGCGCAGCCGGGCGATCTCGTCGTCGCTGGCGCGCTCGCAGGCGAGCCGGGCGGCCATGCTCTCGAGCGCCGCCCAGACGGTGATCATCTCCAGGATCTCGTCCAGGCTCTTGCGCTTGATGTAGACGCCGCGGCGCGGTGCGATCTCGACGAAGCCTTCCTGTTCCAGCCGCATGATCGCCTCGCGGATCGGCGTGCGGCTGATGCCCAGCCGGTCGGCCAGCGTCCGCTCGTCCATGCGCAGGCTGGTGTCGGGATCGTAGATGTCGAGGTCCATGATGCTCGTCTTCAGCACGTCGTAAATGTGCTCCTTCAGACTGAAGGAGCCGTCCACCGGCTTCAGGTCGAGCGTCTTGCCCACGATTTCCTCCCGCACCGGCCCGGCAATCTCGCGCCCGTCTTCGCCGCGGACTGCCATTCTGTCATGTGCCGATGTTCGTGGTATACCATGCACCAAGCGCCAGGGAGTCGCAAGCCGATTATCTGGTGTTCCACGGCCCATCGGCCGAAAATTTTTTTCGCGGCACGGAAATTTTCTTCCCGGGAACAGCCATGCTACTGAGGCGGCTGACGCGAGGCACGATTCCAGGCGGCGGAGATGAACGAGACGGCTGCCATAACCCCGATGATGGTGCAGTACCTGAAGATCAAGGCGGCGCATGCGGATGCGCTGCTGTTCTACCGCATGGGCGATTTCTACGAGCTGTTCTTCGACGACGCGGTCGCCGCCGCGGCGGCGCTGGACATCGCGCTGACCAAGCGCGGCAAGCATCTGGGCGAGGATATCCAGATGTGCGGCGTGCCGGTGCATGCCGCCGAAGGCTATCTGTTGACCCTGATTCGCAAGGGCTTCCGCGTCGCCGTCTGCGAGCAGATGGAGGACCCGGCCGAGGCGAAGAAGCGGGGCTCGAAGGCGGTGGTCCGGCGCGAGGTGGTGCGGCTGGTGACGCCGGGCACCCTGACCGAGGACACGCTGCTGGACGCGCGGCGCCACAACTTCCTGGCCGCCTGGGCCGAGGTGCGGGGTGCGGGCGCACTGGCCTGGGTGGATGTCTCGACCGGCGATCTGGGCGTCGCCGAGACGCCGCGCGCCGGGTTGGGGCCGGGGCTGGCGCGGATCGCGCCCCGCGAGGTGCTGGTGCTGGACGCCGCCTTCGAGGACACCGCCCTGATGGAGCAGATCGAGGAGGCCGGCGCGGTGGCCACGCCGCTGGGGGCCGCCAGCTTCGATTCGGCGGCGGCCGACGGGCGATTGCGCGCGCTGTTCCGGGTGGCGGCGCTGGACAGCTTCGGCGCCTTCTCGCGGCCCGAGCTGGGGGCGCTGGGGGCGCTGGCCGACTATATCGAGCTGACCCAGAAGGGCCGCCTGCCGCTGCTGCGCACGCCCCGGCGCGAGACGCCGGGCGGCGTGATGCGGATCGACGCGGCGACGCGGCGGAATCTGGAGCTGACCCGCTCGCTGTCGGGCGGGCGCGAGGGCGCGCTGCTGGCGGCGATCGACCGGACCCTGACCGGCGCCGGGGCGCGGCTGCTGGAGACCCGGCTGGCCGCGCCGCTGACCGGCGTCGCCGAGATCGCGGCGCGGCTCGATGCGGTGACCCGGCTGGCAGAGGACCGGCGGCTGGCGGACGGCCTGCGCGAGCGGCTGCGCCGGGTGCCCGAGATCGAGCGGGCGCTGACCCGGCTGGCGCTGGACCGCGGCGGGCCGCGCGATCTGGGCGCGCTGCGGGCCGGGCTGGCGCAGGCGAGCGAACTGGCCGGGCTGCTCGACGCCGCCGAGGACTTGCCGGAACTGCTGGACGATGCCGCCGCGCGGCTGAAGGGCCATGACGATCTGGTCGGCCTGCTGGAGACGGCGCTGGTGGCCGAGCCGCCGCTGCTGGCCCGCGACGGGGGCTTCACCGCCGCCGGGCACGACGCGGGACTGGACGAGGCGCGCAGGCTGCGCGACGAGGGGCGCGGGGTGATCGGCGGCATGCAGGCCGACTATGCCGCCGAGGCCGGGATCGAGTCCTTGAAGATCCGCCACAACAACGTGCTGGGCTATTTCATCGAGGTGACGGCGCGCCATGCCGAGAAGATGCTGGCGCCGCCGCTCGGCCAGCGCTTCATCCACCGCCAGACCATGGCGGGCGCGGTGCGCTTCACCACCGTGGAGCTCAACGAGCTGGAGAGCCGCATCGTCAATGCCGGCGCCAGGGCGCTGGAGATCGAGAAGCGCATCTTCGAGGAACTGCGCGCCGCCGTGCTGGCGCGGCAGGCCGAGGTCGCCGAGACCGCCCGGGCGCTGGCGGCGCTGGACGTCGCCGCCGGGGGCGCGGTGCTGGCGGTCGAGGAGAACTGGACCCGGCCGGTGGTCGAGCCCGGCCGCGCCTTCGAGGTGGCCGCGGGGCGCCATCCGGTGGTCGAGCAGGCGCTGCGCCGTCAGGGCGAGAGCTTCGTCGCCAATGGCTGCGACCTGTCGGCGGCGGGCGACGGCCCTGCCCCGGTCTGGCTGCTTACCGGCCCCAACATGGCGGGCAAGTCGACCTTCCTGCGCCAGAACGCGCTGATCGCCATCCTGGCGCAGATGGGCAGCTACGTGCCCGCTGAAGCGGCGCGGATCGGGGTGGTCGACCAGCTTTTCTCGCGCGTGGGCGCGGCGGACGACCTGGCGCGGGGGCGGTCGACGTTCATGGTCGAGATGGTCGAGACCGCGGCGATCCTGAACCAGGCGGGGCCGCGGGCCCTGGTGATCCTGGACGAGATCGGGCGCGGCACCGCCACCTATGACGGGCTTTCCATCGCCTGGGCGGTGCTGGAGCACCTGCACGAGGTGAACCGCTGCCGGGGCCT